>JAAZEK010000184.1 GCA_012512335.1 Clostridiales bacterium
GCCATTAAAAGGGTCAAGGTATCTCAAACCAAAACTCTAAAAAATAAGATGGTAAAATCCGAGCTGAAATCAGCTATTAAAAATTTCGAGAATGTTCTATTGGAGAACGATATGGAAAAAGCCAAGCTTCAATATTCTTTTGTTACAAAGAAAATTGATAAAGCTGCATCCAAAGGTGCTATCCATAAAAGCGTTGCTAACCGCAAAAAGGCAAAGTTGGCTCTTCGATTAAATGCATCTGCACAAGCGTAATGAGTGAATGAAATAAGTGTAATGAATGCGCAAAAGCTTCCCAGTAGGAAGCTTTTTTATTTTAAATTTTGCCAGCAACCACTGGGTCCTTCCTACACATTTTAACTACCAGAACTTCAAGGCCAAGGCGGTCCTTTATCTTTCCATTCTTAATTCGATAATCCAACTCTACACATTGGTCAAAATAATATTGTAATTGCTCAATTGTAAAATTGCGTGATTGTTGCCTTCCCTTTTGAACTGAATAGGGATGAAGGCTATGAGGCTTACCTGATAGCTTGTCCTTAGTTTGATTGAGCGTAAAGCCCATTTCCTCATAGGCTTTACTAAGCATCATGATTTTTAATTGTCTCCCAATAAGAGAAATGATGCCTAAAATCGACTGCCCACCTTCTAAAAGAACCTCCATCTGTTGAAGGGCTTGCCCCTTTTGCCTTTCAGAAACCGCATCTATAAACTGAAATACAGTAAATTCAAGTGAAGGGATTATGAGCTTGTCAATGGATTCTCTGCTAATGTGATCGCCTGTCCCTGTATAGGATACCAATTTATCTACCTCATTTTTGATATCCTCCAAATCATTGCCTACCTGTAGCAAAAAGTATTCCAAATCAGCATTTGATATTTGTTTATGATGAGATCTAAATCGCCTACTTGTCCATTTGACAAGGTCCTTCTGGTTCAATCTCGCAAATTCTACTGTTTCCCCATGTTTTTGTATTGCCTTGTAAACCATCCGCTTCTTATCAACTGTTCCTCTTTGATAAAAAACTAAACAGGTGCTTTCTGGTACTCTTTCCAGATACTTTTTCATGGTATCTTCATCACTGGCTTTTTTTGCAGATAAGCCAGTATAGTTTTTCACAGCCACTAAACGTCTTTCTGACAGAAATGGTAGGGTTTCGCTGGCAGCAATAATTTCATCTGCGGTAGATTCTGTTCCATCTATAATTTGATAGTTTAAATCTGCATAAGCTCCCAAATCCAGCTTCTCAATCATTTGGTTTAATGCTTCTTCCTTTGTATACTCTTCAGGCCCATATAAGAGATACAAGCTGCCCAAGCTTCCACTACTGATTTGTTTAAACATTTCCATATGATTCATAAACTGCTCCTTCTTCTGTTTCCTGCTATTCTTCTGGAGATTCATCCTCTGCTGGTTCATCTTCAGAGACTTCATCTTCTGTCGTTACATCACCCGAAGGTTCTGTAGCTTCAGGCTCTTCTACGATTATACCTTCCTTAATAAACATAATTATATCATCAATATTTTTATTCAGATTAACAGCCATTGATGTAGCTTCACTCATCATGGTTAAAGCCGCCTCAACATGACTACCTGGATTTATCGTTTGTCCCGAATCCATCATTGCAGGAAGATCATCTGGTAAACCATTACGTCTAAGCCATCCAGCTTGATACAAGGATTTTTTAGCTGGCAACAGTCCAGAATCTCTTAACTCGCCTTGTGATTGGTCATTTACTAAATATTGTATAAAGTTCCACGATTCTGGTATATCTTTAGAGTCTTTGCTAATGGTAAGAGCATAGCCACTTATGGCTAGTCCTCCCTGATCGGATACAGGCAAGGAAGAAATACCGACTTTACCTGTCAAGGGCGATTCTTCACTTTGAAAGAGTCTGCTGGCATAGGACCAGTTCCACATAAAAACCGCATTACCTGCTTCAAATACACCTCTACAGTCTTCAGCACTCATGCTGGTCACATTGGTGGCCAACGATCCACTATTTACCATATTAATTAATGGCTTCCATGCCGCTGACATTGCATCTACATCAAAGCTAATTTCCTTTTCTAAAAAGTCTGGTGTAGCTCCATAATAAGACCAAATAGAGCTTAAAAAGATTGCATTATTCTCCTGTGAAGCAGCTGGGAAAACTAAACCATGCTCCATTTCCTGCGCCTCACTTATCCCATTTGCAAGCTGTGCTAACTCAGTCCAGGATGTAGGTGGAGTCTCTACTAGGTCTTTTCGATAATACAAGAGAGGTAAGTCTTGCCAAAACGGAATTCCATAGGTCTTGTTATTATGGGACATAGCTAGGTTCATTCCATTGAAAAATTCGGTTTTTTTACTACTAGAAAGTCCACCATCTAAGGGTAAAACTCGTTCTTCAGCTACCATCTTCATCAACCATGTGTCATGAAGCAAGATTAAATCTGGTACGCTTACTCCTTCTTTTGTTAATTCCTCTAATTTCTCAAAAAATGCTATTCGGTCTCCCGAACCTTCTAAACCTTCTATTCTAACGGGTTTTGGTATAGTACTATCTTCTGGGCTTTGTGTTGTAAGCTGCTCATACATCTCCTGCTGTGATTCATTGTAATCTAAAATCAATCTTTTCAACACTTGATTACCATCACGTGGATAGTAGAAATAGATATACCTGTATGGTTCTTCTTCCTGATCATCCTTTTGATTCAGCAAACCACATCCAGATAGCATAGATACTATAAGGAACGAAATTACAAACCATGTAATTATTCTCTTAAGTTTCATAAAATGCAACCTCCGTTACACACCTGTGGAACCGAATCCTCCCTGTCCACGAGAGCTGTCGGACATTTCAGCTACTTCCTCCACCTCTACCCTAAGAACAGGTTGAATCACCATTTGTGCTATTTTCATACCTTCTTCAACAAGAAATGCAGTTTTACCGTGATTTATCAATATTACCCCAACTTCCCCCCGGTAGCCTTCATCTATGGTGCCAGGGCTATTAAGAACTGTTAATTGATGCTTCAAAGCCAGGCCGCTTCTTGGGCGAACTTGTGCCTCTGTACCTTCTGGTAACTCTATGACTATACCAGTATGTATCAATTTGGAACTACCTGGGTCAATAACGGCTTCTTCTACAGAGTATATGTCCAAACCTGCATCTCCTGGATGTGCATACTCAGGCAATTTTGCATTATTATGAATTTTCTTTATCTTTATCTTCGTCTTTACCTTCATAAACTTGTTCTCCTTAACTACTATCGATAGAGAGTGTATAAAAGAGCTATGAAAACCATAGCCCCATTTGTCTGTTATAAGTGTCACTCTTTGCTGTCTTTTTTACCTTTTCCCTTGAGGTCTTGAGAATTCACACAATCCCTGCAATATCCATAAATCTCAAAACGATGCTCCACGGGTATAAAGCCATCTTCGCTCTTTAGTCGATCTAGAGGGCAAAAATCTGTAGTTTGTATGCTACCACACCTGTTACAAACCAAATGATGATGGTGACCTTTATCATCGTGCAATTCATAATAGGCTGCTTCTCGGTTTAGCTCTACCTTCCTTATTATGCCTTCCTGTAAAAGAAGCTCTAGATTACGGTATACGGTGGAGAAATTGGTCCCAGCTTGGCTTTCTTGAATCTTCTCGAATAATTCCTGGGCCGTCAGCAAGTGAGAATCTTCCACAGCAAACACTTCAAGGATGGCTTCTCTTTGGCGGGTAATTTTATATCCTTTACTCCGCAGTTTTTCCTTCAATACCTGTGTTTTGTTCAAGGCAATATCCCCTTTATAGGATAGTCGGCATTGCATTACTCATTATCTAGTACACTAAGATAATCGTATCCCAAAACCGTTGATAAAGCAACTCATTGACCAAGGGGTTTTTTATTTAGTTCCTAGTTCAAAGCTCTCATGTATAGCTTCTACTGCCTTTTCTACCTCATCGCTATGAACAAGACAGGAAATTTTTATTTCCGATGTACTGATCATATGGATATTTATATCCGCCTCAGCCAGGGCTTTAAACATAGTTGCAGCTACCCCTGGGTGATTTGCCATGCCAGCACCTACTATGGATATCTTTGCTACATCATGGGTAAAACTGACTTCCTTTGCACCAATATACTCAAGATTTCTATTAATCAGATCAACTGTATCAGTTAATTGACTTCTGGAAATGGTAAAGGAAATATCTTTAGTATCCCCTCGACCTATACTTTGTAGAATAATATCTACATTGATGTCTGCATCTGCTAATAGACTAAAGATTTTGTGGGCTACACCAGGAATGTCCCTAACTGCCATAACAGATATTCTAGCAATATCTTTGTCATAGGCTACCCCTTTAATCATCATTTTTTCCAAATCCGTTACCTCCTTAACAAGGGTTCCTTCATTTTGATTTAAACTAGACCTGACAACCAAATTCACATTATACTTTTTTGCCAATTCTACAGAACGATTATGTAGAACTCTTGCGCCTAGACTAGCTAATTCTAACATTTCATCAAAGGATACATCCTTTAATTTGCGTGCGTTAGCTACTATTCTGGGGTCGGCTGTGTATACACCATCTACATCAGTATAAATCTCACATAAGTCAGCTTCAAGTGCAGCTGCCAATGCAACAGCAGTGGTGTCAGAGCCACCTCTCCCCAAAGTTGTAATATCGCCATTATCATTCATTCCTTGAAAACCTGCAACAATCACAATTTTACCGAAATCCAATTCTTTGCGGACCCGATCTGCAGCAACTTCCTCTATACGCGCATGTGAATGAACATTATCTGTATGTATACCCACCTGCTGACCAGTAAGAGATATCGCCTGAAATCCCTGTTCTGCGATAGCCATTGCCATTAAAGCAACGGATATCTGCTCACCAGAAGATAAAAGCATGTCCATTTCTCTTTTCGAGGGATTCTTACTAATTTCCCCAGCCTTCTCAATGAGATCGTCTGTGGTATCCCCTTGAGCTGAAAGTATTACAACAACCTGGTTGCCTTGTTGGTAGGTTTCTATAATGCGTTTTGCTACATTAGCTACTCGCTGGGCGTTGGCTACCGAGCTGCCTCCATATTTTTGAACAATTAAAGCCAATTGCACTTGCCTCCTTGCTTCCCTCTTTTTTAGAGTGAAGAAAATCCAAAAGTTAATATACCTAGGCATTGTATCACATTGGGATTTTCGTTGACAAGAGGTTTTTCGTTTACTAAAGCTTTTAAATAATAAAAGCGGACGACCATAGGTCATCCGCCAATGAGTAATCACAAGCTTACATACTGTCAAGCTTCTTTCTGAGTGTATTTATTTCAAATTATAGGGTTACTTTATTTTTATTTTTTCCTGATTCAAAAATAGCTGTAACTAAAGCCTGGGTTTTCCTTGCTTCTTCACCATCGATAAATGGTGTCTCACCCTTTGATAGGGATTTATAATAATCATTTATCTGCATTTTGTGACCAACACCCCAATAGCTTTTAGCATTCTTATTAAGCTTGTCCTCAGGATCTCTTTCGGCAACCAGTTCTCTACCGTCATTAAACTTTATAACTGCTTTATCAGATATTAGCTTGATTAAGCCATTTTCACAGTGTATTCCCAACTCAATGGGAGCATCGTAGCTATTGTAATTCAAAGCATGGAAGAAGGTAACTACACCATTCTTGTACTTTATAACACCCTCTGCACAATCCTCTACTTCAATATTAGGATGGAATCGATTACTGATATTGGCATCTACATATTCAATAGGTGCATCAACAAACCATCTAAGTTGGTCCATGGCGTGAATTGCTTGATTTATAATCACTCCGCCACCCTCTTTGTCCCATGTACCCTTCCAGTCACTGCTACTGTAATATTCATCACCACGATACCAGTAAACACTTAGCCTACCTGAAAGTATCTTACCTAACTCTCCAGATTCCAAGGTTTTCTTAATCAACTGAGAACCTGCGTTGTAACGATTTTGAAATATGACACCTAAAGCAACTTGGTTGTTTTTGCATGCCTCAATCATATCATCTGCTTGTTGAAGTGTAACCGACATAGGTTTTTCGGTTAATACATTTACACCCTTCTTAGCTGCTTCAATAGCTATAACTGGATGCAAATAATGAGGTGTACAAATATGTACAGCATCTAGATTTTCTTCTTCAAGCATACGTTGATAATCAGTATAATATTTACATTCATACTTCTCTGCCGCCACTTTTGCCCGCTCTTCTCTAATATCACATACAGCTATTAAATCTGTATTAGGAGAGTTTTTTAGTGCTTCCAAATGCACGGTAGAAATAGAGCCACAGCCTACTAGCCCAACCTTGAATTGATCCATTTTACTACACCTTCAAATCTTGTTAATTTATGATAAGGGAAAATTGCCCCAAACCATCATTGAATATTATATAGGATAAATGGATTAATGCAAGGGTTTTTAAGATTTTGTTAAGCAGGCTTCCAGCCTCTTTCTAGCTCCATAACCAGCTTTATTTCACCATAATTGTAATCGGAGCTAAGTTGCTCGTGTATAGCCTTCAAGCTAACTCCTCCTGTGGTATCCGCAGCTTGCAGTATAGAAGCTATGCGGTCGTTAGGAATGATGTCTTCAAGCTCAAGCTTATACTGGGGAACCAGCTTAGTAAAATGTGTAAAAATCGTGCCGATAGCCAGTCCTCTCTCTCTTGCTATTTCAGGAATGGACAACCCATCTTGATATAGATCATAGCTTACCTCAGTAGTATCTTTAACAAGAGCTAGTGGGTGTTCTGTATCTTCATTCAAAGATTCTGATAAAATATCCATTATAGTAGCAATAAAGGGAAAACGATCAATATAAACACGGTTTCCGAATCTGGCTATGTAGCGTTTGATGGTAAAAAGGACATCCCGCTCCATCAAGCCATAATGCTTCATGATATCGATTAGAGATTTATACATAATATCCTTAATCTGATAGCGACATCGAAATACATTAGCTTCCTGTTCGGGTAAGGTGCTTAGTAATTGTCTGACTTGTTTGGTCAATTGATAATTAACAATGCTAAGAGCATAAGAGCTTCGAAATTGATCTCTTAGTTTTTCTGGGGTAAAGCGATAAATGAATTTCTCCAACATTTCAGTTTCTAGAGAGCTTACTTCCATTAGACCAATTAATTCGTCTAGTTCAGCTTCTTTAGTAGATCGGTCCTGCCAAAGCTTAAGCAAGTAAAAGAGTTGGTCTAGAAATTGATCTAAGAGAATCCCCTTCTTGGAAATTTCGGGGCTTTTCTGTTCGAAGCAAGCCTGTTCCAAATAAGATTGTATTTGCTTTCCTTCTGTTTCCTCCAGCTTAGTCAAATCTTTACGGCCCTCCTCGCTGATATGCAAGAAGGGAAATTTATAAGCTCCAGAAGAAATCTCCTCAACATAAATCAGCTCATTCGACGCTAATTCTGTTAGAGTTGCTTCGACTTCCTCCTTATCAAGCCTATAGAGTAGACCCCACAAGGGTACTAAATCAAACTCTCGAATTGACTTTTCCACATTGTATTCCCGAGAGCCTTTGAGAAGCTTCAACACAAATGTTTTACCTCTCTTACCATGAATTTGTTCGACTGTTTTCAACACCGCATAATACCGTAACTTTGCATCCACCTGTAATCACACCTTTCTCATTTTTCACAATAAATCTCTACCTTTGACAGCCGCAAGCCTGAATGGATTTATCAAGCTTGTATACATTGTACCAGAACACTTGTTCTGTTGTCAACTATTATTTTAATATTTTTTTTGCATTTACTAAGCTATGGTTACTGTTCACTGCAAAATAATAAATCATATGGAAGGAGCCTTTGCAGGAACGATTATCAATCTTAGCGAATATCAGCAGAAAATGCGTTAAGCA
>JAAZEK010000185.1 GCA_012512335.1 Clostridiales bacterium
CGATTAAACCGATCCACATGCTAACGATGCCAAACAGCTCGAATAAAGGCCAGTTAATCCTTGTCGGGAAAATATTGTGTATGACAAAGCCTGCTACTATAGCCACAATAGAGATAAAAGCCATTATACGAATTGCTATATGTCGCTCATAAAAAGGCGGTATGTCAGGGTAGACTTCCTCATGTTTAATCGTGTTTTCTCCTGCAGGCAACATATTTCTGCATAGTGGGCATCTTTCCTGATTCCCTCGAATATTTACCTGACATTTATTGCAATATTTGATGGTTCTCTCCTCCCTTCCTATCTATTTATTTATTTGAAGAAATCTCGATTTCAATACCTTTTTTTGATAGGTAATCAAAGAACATTCTCTGTATTTCCGTGTCCCTAAATGGTGAAGAAAAACACACAACCAGTCTGTCCCCAAAGGTACACATAGTTATCTGTGGTCTTTTAGCGCTATTTATTACGCTAAACTGCCGTATATATCTACTAAATTCAGGTGCTATCTTGATTCTGCCTAAATTAGATATGTTAGCAGTCACACCTCTATCCATTATTCTATCTGCTATACGCAAAATAATATCCTTCATTGGTAATGGAAAGATCCGCAAGAATAAATTTTTCTCCAAGGACATAAAACGATTCAATTGCTTATTTATTCGCTCTTCTTTCAATTCCTCTTTAAAGCTTTCATGGACGCTACGTATAATATCCTCTAAGCCCTTATCACCATCCTTAAAAGAATATACTACACTCATTGTCCCAAAGAAATTTCTCACTGTTTCAGACTCATAAAATTGTCGTAAATTAATGGGAACCTGTAAAACTATGCTTTGCTTCCTTTTATGCAAGTGCATATCCTTATAGATTGTATAAATAAATAAGGAAGTAATGAACACAGTCATGGTGGTATTATGCTTGAGAGCCTCATCCAAAACAGCTTTTGCAGACATACTTCCCTCTATAATGCCTGTCCTGTTCTCTTCAATACGAATGCCTTTAATATGATAAGCTTTAGGTTGTTTTTTAGCCTTGAGTTTATCAAGCAATGTCTTAAATGCATCCCCACCTGAATAAT
Organism: Clostridiales bacterium; assembly: GCA_012512335.1. Taxonomy (GTDB): domain Bacteria; phylum Bacillota; class Clostridia; order Caldicoprobacterales; family DTU083; genus UBA5454. The sequence continues at coordinate 1,082 of JAAZEK010000185.1, forward strand.
ATCTTCCAAAACTATCATCCATTTGCTGGCTTAGAGAGCCACTATAATTTAACTTCGGAGCCTTTTCCATTGATATTTCATCATGCTTAAAGTTCAAGTAATGATAAATAAGATTTTCTAAAAACTTCAAAGCACCTAGACCATCGGAAAGAGCATGGAAGACCTCTAGATTAATTCTCTTATTGTAATAGGACACACGGAAAAGCAGGTTCCTTCTATCTTTAAAATAGAGGGGGGCACATACATATGTTGATTCGACTTCAACTTTGGGCCATAGATCGCTGGATTCTAAATAGCACCAGAATATCCCCCTTCTCATAACAGCTCTGTATAAGGGAAATGTCTTTATAGTAGCATCTAAGGCTTTCTGTAATGTTTGACCATCAACATCTTCAAATAATTCACAAACCAAGCGAAATACTTTTGTATCTTTATAATTAGCTAAAGCTGGAAATATCTTGGATGCATTTTCCAGCCTGCTCCACTCAATTTTCTTTCGTTGCTTCAATCTTTTCACCATCTCTATGCTTATCGTCTATAAAGTTATTTACAAACTCTTATCGTTCAGCAATTACAAACTTATCATCTAGCAATTACAAACTTATCTTTTTAAAAAGTTGTTAATGTACTCATAAGATTTTTTCACATCTTCAGAAGGCCACGGTAAAGTAAAAAAACCATGTAGTGCATCCTTCATTCTATAGGTTTCAACATAATTATCAAATTCCTTTAAGCGTTCACCGTAAGCTTCTCCCTCATCTCGCAAAGGATCAAACTGAGCTGTAATAATCAAGGTATCGGGTTGGTTGTGCAAATCCTTCGCCAGAAGAGGTGCGAAATAAGGGCATAATCTATCTTCCTCATTTGGAACATATAAATCCAAGTAATCCTGAATTTGCTGTGATGTCAATATATAATCTGTTCCATTTTCTCGTACAGATTCAAAAGGCGAACTCCCGCTGTGGTCATGGTATGTCGCTGGGTAAATTAGAATTTGCTTGCCAGGAATGCAAATACCCCTATCTCTTGCCATAAGAGATACAACCGCCGCCAGATTCCCACCTGCACTATCTCCGATCAGTGTAACGTCTTCAGACTTGCAATGGAAAGTTTCCAATTCTTCGAATACCTCTTTTACCACCTGATAACAATCTTCAGGCCCTGCTGGAAAGGGGTTCTCGGGAGCTAATCGATAATCCACTGAAACAACTGTATGCCCTGTTTGATTTGCCATATTAGC
>JAAZEK010000186.1 GCA_012512335.1 Clostridiales bacterium
CTTAACATCATCATATATTTTGCAATATCTCCGCAACCTATTACCCCTAATCGAAGTTTCTTCACCATGGTTCCTCCCCGCCAGTAATCCAGCTTAATCCTTCTGTAATAATACCTTTGATATGCACGCTTTTAAATGTTGAGGCATAATGTCCCAGGGAAAAACAAAACACTCTGCCTGCACCTTCAGTTCTTGTCCAAACAATAGCTGCTGTTTCTTCTCCACTTTCACCCCACCACAAAACGCGGTTCGTATTATCAAAATCATATAGGTATAATTCGTCTTTTATGGTAAATGAATCATTGGAGCTATAAGATTTATTAGGGATAGAAGTTTTGGAAGGTTTAGAAATCTTTGTGGCTCTTGAAGGTTTGGAAGATTCGGAAGATTCGGAAGGTCCAGGGACTTCTGTAGTTTTTAGAGCTTTTGAGACTTTTATCTTCCCTGGAGTTCCGTGTCCTGTAAACTTACTTCCTAGGATATGGGCATATTCAGGCATTGCCTTAAAAGACGCCATAGCTCCGTGAACCGCCATTAGACCTCCACCCCTCGCAAGATACTTCCTTATAATCTCTAACAAGTGAGGCGACAACACTTTTTCATGGAATAGAAGTATTATGCCATCATAATAGGGTTTATCAGAGTTAGTGTTAATATCAGTATCCATATCTATATTTCTATCATTACTATCAGCAGTATTTTCGCTTATATCATATTTCAGGAGCGACAGGTCATCCAATTTACTAGTATAGGTAATTTGATAATCCTTATGAAGAGTCTGCAAGAGCATGCGGAAGTTCCATCTCACCAGTAATGATGGATGAAAAAAACCCTTTGAAACAAGAAGCAAGTTCTTCTTTTCATTATCTTTGTTTTTTCCAATTGGCCTCTGCTTATCTTTCATATTTACTCCCTACAATCTATGTTTCTACTCTCTATAATCTATGTTAGTCAAACATTATATTAGCTGCCAAGCCCTATCTTAATTATGCATCTATTTTGCCATGTGTGCGTATCATCTTGTCAAAATGTAAGTATAACTCCTGTCCTGCAAATTTTATATGTATCTCCTCCGGTTTTCTGGGAACTTGACCGTATGGTGATTGGAGCCTAGGATATTCCAGAGAAAGAGGTTCTTTATTAATGAGCAGGTCCTTGCCATAACTAGCTTCATATCTGTGCTTTCCCTTATATATCAATGTCCTTCTGGCAGAATCAAAATAAATTTCCCGGGAATATAGCTCCTGAACAAAACTTCCAAAATCCCCATATTCCTCTTCGGTACCTATTTCACAAATCCACCAGGTTAATTTTCCTCTTTGAATCCACTCAGATGGGTTAGAAGCTGAAGCTTCAATTGGATTTCTGGCAGCCAACATAATATATGTGCCATTTATGCGACCAAACAGGTACTTTTCCTTTTTGATAATTTCATGGAAGCTTTCACTAGGAAACCAAGCATGAGTGTATTCTATACGTTTTCTTTCCATGAAGCCTTTACGCATCCTTATGTCATATATACTGATATGTATATTTTCATGCTGTACAGAATAAGGCATAATGCCATTTCCAACCCAATAATCCGGAGAGAAATTCCGATCGATATCATCGAATGCAGGAGCACCAGGATGGGTAGTGAAAACCGTTAGCTTGTCAGATAAAGTAGCCTGCCAGATATGTTGTTGATCGCCAAAGCTGCCTGGGTGATGATTTTGAGCTGTAGACATCATATAATTCGCAGTTTTATAGGTATAGGTATTGGCTCTTTGTATGGCAATCCCCTGGGTTACAGGGTTTAAGACACGTACAAGCAAGGGTAGCAAACCAGATTTCTTCAATAAACTCTTGTTCACCATTTTAAGATCCTTAATGAAGCTGTTGTTATGCATCTTCCAGCTTTCAAACATTTCTAGAGTAATTTCAATAGATTCAGCGTTAGTGAAGCTTTCCATAGCCCAAAGGAATAAGCCAGTAGTTTCAAAGTCTGCCAAATCTGAAAATTCATTAGGAATTTCAGACAAATCCAATCCCATAGAGTCCTTTATTTCTACACTTTGATTATCACGACCAATAGCCTGAATTACTTCAGGAAGATCATATTGTTTCATCAGGAGGAATACAGATGAAATCCTAGAAAAGTCATATTCACCTATATGCCCAAACCCCCATACCTTCTCGCTTATATCCAGTATATTCTGCACTAGAGGGTGTTTTTTAGGCTTTTCATAGCAGCGACCACTAGCTGCACAAAAAAGCCCCTTCCAGGAATGCATGCCCATATCAAGTAAAATCAGATCCATAACCATTTTAGATTTTATTCGGATTTCTTCTTCCTGACAAAAATCTATAAGTAAACTAAGGGCTGCAATGTCCTCTTCGTAATATGTGTTGGAGTGCCATTCAGTAAATCCATAGAGAAAACGATATTTTAACCAGTTTATTATTCTCCTACGAGCCTTATCCATTTGCTGTTTTCCTGTTAGACCACTATTAGTAAACTTGATTTCAGGATACATTTGTCCAGCCAAATAAGCTTCAACTGCAAACAGAATCTGGTGGTTCTCTGACCAATAACACATATTATCTTCCCCAGGTTCATCCATGGAATATTTAAAGCTAAGCACTGAATATTCCATGGTCTGAAGCACCTGGTCACTCAAAAGTGAGCGGTAGGAATACAAGCAATATAGAATTACTGCCAAACGGAAATCTGCACAGTCCAGTCTTAGATTTATATATTCACACAAGTCATAAATAGGGCTTTCGTCGATTTTCTTTCCTTGAGCCAGCAATCTAATATCAGAAAAGCCCTTAGAACCCATTTTTATTTTCATATCCGGTTTATCCGATTTCTTGGTATCTACTTTATTATTATCTCTGTCCTGCTTACCTACTTGATTAGCATCTGCTTCATTATCTCTATCTTGATTAGCAAATTGCTTAGCATCCACTTTATTACCTCTGTCTTGCTTAGCATCTTCTTTACTATTTGCACCCATCTATATCACCTCAATAGCTCTCAGTACTATCATTTCTTAATCATAATATCTTCCCAAGTAAAGCAAATTAAATCACAGCTTCCTTTATAGTATCCAATTCTTCCTGACTTATTGGGTTCACATCGGTATTGCCCCGTTGATATTCTAGGTATTGTACCACCTTTTCAGAGTTTGCTCTGGTTAGCGGATATCGTTTTGCTTGAATCCAAGTAATCAAGAGTAAAATAAAGGGAATAACAAAAATTATGATTTTTATAGCAAACATAAATGAATCCGGTTGCTCCATGTAAATTGTTTTTGTCGCTCCGTCCTCTATGATAGTCTCAGGCTTAATATATCCAGCAAACTCCAAAATTGTTGATACTAGAAACATCCCTAAGGCAGAAGACGATTTCCGTGTAAAGGTCATTAACCCACTAAAAGAACCAGCATTTCGGCTTCCAAAAGCCAGCTCTCCTATATCCGTAACATCCGGAAACATGACCCAAGGCATTACAACACAGCCTACAATACCAAAGCCCATGAATACAGCATTTAAATAGATAGACCAGCTAGGCCAGTCAGGCTGTAACATGGACATGAGAAGTATAGCTCCCAACCAGATAACAACTGAGTATCGAACTACACCAGATTTTTCAATGCGGTAAGATGCTTTTATCACTGCTGGCACAAGGATCAACTGGGTGATAAGCAGAGCCCCTAAAACATAGTTCAACTCCGAAGGTCGCACAAGGTAATAGTTCATGTAATAAGCGAAGATGACGGATACGATATCCATAGCAAGAAAAGCAAACAAATAAATTAAGACAAGTGAGCGAAATGAGCGAACCTTCAAAGGCTTAATAAAGTCAGCGAACTTTATTTTAACATTAGATTTCTCTTCCATAGGGACCCTTTCCTGGGTAAAACGGAAGATAAGTAAAAAGGGTATTGCAAAGAAGAAAGCGAATGCTAAGGCCATAACCATATAGCCTGTATTTTGATTGGCAAAGGCTTTAACGATTTCAATTGGAACCACAGCACAAATCAAACTGGACGCTTGTGAAAATACCAATCGCATCCCATTGACCTTGGTACGTTCCTTGTAATCAGTGCTAATTTCACTGCTCATGGCTGAATAAGGAACCATGACCATAGTAGAAACGGTAGTGTATAAAGTATAGGCAAATAGCATGTAGAAGAAGCGAACCATTTCACTTTCATTGGAAATTGGGTACCAAATCAGAAAAAAGGCTGCTAGAATTCCAAAGAAGCCAGCAAAGAAATATGGTCTGCGTCTGCCCCAGCGTGTACGAGTTCTATCGGTTAGAATACCCATGAGGGGATCAGATATAGCATCCCAGATTTCACTGGTTAAAATAATGATTCCTGCTAAAATAGGCCGAATTTTCACTACGTCGGTTAAAAACACCAAAAAATAAAAATTGATGATAATTTGTGCCCCTCCACCAAATAAATCACCTGATGCGAAGGTAAGCAATTCTCTCTTGGATAGCTTGTCTTTCAAGATGGTCCACCCCTTCCCCTGTACTTAATTGTGCTCAGTAATTGATAAAAACGGTAGTCTTTCTGTCTTTAAGTCTTTATGCTTTAATATATTGATTCTACCTTAAGACGCCCACTTCTATAAGTGGCGTCTTAACTCTTATTAATTCAGGTGGAGTAGAGTCTCCATCTGAATCCCCGATGTTTTGCTAGAGGCAAAACGAGTTCACTGATTCATTCTAACATAAGTAGAACACAAAAAACCACCTCTCTTGAGATGGTTCTTCAAAATATTATTTTGTATCATTACTTCTCATTTTTGTTCGACATTTTACGACAATTAATTCTTTCGACAAAATTTGCATTCGACAATAATCGCATCTGCACTGTGATAACGTATCTTGGACGCTAAAACAAATCAAATCACGAAGAATAATAATCTGCCTGTGCATACCAAAGCTCGTGGTACTTGCCATTTATATCAGTAACCAACGTATCATGATCTCCTCTTTGTATTACCCTTCCCTCATGGAATACGGCGATGTCATCGCAAAAACGACAGGAGGACAAGCGATGCGAAATATAGATTGCTGTTTTAGTCCCCACAATTTCATTAAACTTGCTGTAAACCTCATACTCTGCAATCGGATCAAGTGCAGCTGTAGGTTCATCCAATACGATAAACGGTGCATTCTTATATAGTGCTCGGGCAAGCGCGATTTTCTGTGCCTCACCACCGGATACTTCTACTCCCTTGTCATCAAAATCCTTGTACAGAGTGGTTTTGTCACGGTTTACCATTCCGTTGTAACGCTCGCTGAATCCGGCTTCTTTCAAACATTCCTCTACCTTTTCTCTGTTATAATCAGTTGTTGCAGCAACATTCTGGCCAAGTGAAAAGGAGAATAGTTTAAAATCCTGGAACACCACTGAAAATAACGACATATATTCAGCATAATCATACTTTCTTATATCTATGCTATTGAGTGTTATCTTTCCTTCTGTTGGGTCATATAGACGACATAAAAGCTTGATGAAGGTCGTTTTACCACTGCCATTCATGCCTACCACTGCCAAACGTTCACCGATTTTCAGTTTGATGGAAACATTGCGGAGAGCATACGTGTCGGAAGATGGGTACTTAAAGGACACGTTATGGAACTCAATTTCATATTCATTGTCATTGCGTTTTTCGGCGGGGAGTGTACCTTGATACATTTTAGAGGGGATATCAAAAAAGCTGAAATA
>JAAZEK010000187.1 GCA_012512335.1 Clostridiales bacterium
CAAGTTGACGCTTTTAGACGTGCTTCCGAAAACACCGGATTAACAAAAGAAGACATTGAAGATGTTTTCTATAATAATGCTAAACGAATAATTAATCGAAATACTGCTCTCTAGATATTGGGAGTGAGTAGTGTCAACAGTTGTACTATATAAACTGCCTCCTATATTTATGTCGGTGTCAAATTCGGTGTAAATATGGGGGCAGTTTAAATAGACAATATAGGTCAATTTTCAAGGTAACTTCCACCTAATACACATCCAAGCCAAATTTTTCAAAAAATTAAAAGAAGAGTATGGCTTTTTTAGACTTTTTTGATACAATACTTTACCCCTCTCACACCACATATCCCGATAAAAATTTTATCCCGATATTTTAATGGAGTATCTTTTATTAATAGCATCCCCTAAAATATCGGGATAATTACTAGTTGCTACCATAAAGTCGCCTGATCACACCATCATCATTCTCCCATTCAAGAAATATAGTATCATCAGAAACCAATGGATTCAGTTTTGAAGTGGCTTTTTCGATGGCTTCTTTCTTCATCTCAGTATACTGACATCTTTTTCAGCAGGTATTCAAGAAACCTTCGGATAGAAGCAAGCCGGTTATTGAATGTGTCAGGTGAATTCATCTGGCTTTCTTTGAGCCAGATGATCCATTTTTCAATCCATTCCTTTTCCAGATGGTAACGGGTAAGGCTGCCCGGAGTTATTCCGCTCACCTGTAAAAACTGGGAATACAGAGTTAACGTATCCTTATAACCTTTCAGAGTGTGCTCACTATTTGTAAGGAACTGAAGTGCATACCCGCATAAAAGCTCTGAGATCTGTCTTGCGATTACAGAGGCATCATCTATCTTCTTCATCCCACACCTCCGGTACGATTTCGTTAAATCCAGTTTCTGTTTTTTTGTGGTTCTTCTCCGCAAGCCGGGGGACAATTGAATAGTAATAAAGGGTCGAGACAATCCACCGATGCCCCATGGATTTCGACAGATAGTGCAGCTTTTCACTGAAAGTAAAACTGTCATCCCCCATGAGTTGGTATTTTCAATAGCGTAATGGTGGCGGAGATCATATGCAACGGCATGGCTACTGGACCTATTTGCTGCTTTCCACAGTTTGTTAAAGTTATCTTTTACCCAATCCCGGCTATAGTAGCTGCCAGTTTTTATACATTTGAAGAAACAGGTTCGTTCTGGCTGAATCTTGTCAATGGATGAATCATAAATCTTAAGCAGTACAGTCATCGTTTCGTGAAGGGCGACATAATGCTGGTAGTAGCCTTTTGATTTACGGATGTTTAACACGCCATGCACAAGGTCTTCATCCGACCGCTGTAAACACCTCGATTCTGCTGTCCTTTTGTCGCTACAAGTAAGACTCACTTGCTTTTGCATATGTGGCTAAAAACTCTGAACAAATAATCCTTGACACCTACTTTGCCTATGTATATATATTGATCTGTTCTAATTGCACTGGATAGTAGAACAATCCTTCAAGATCGCAATCTTCGTAGTATTCACTTAAGCGCGATAGAGCAACATGATTATCACACATATTTACCATCATATTCATAGCAACTACACCATAAGGTATATCTGTTGGTCGTCCATTAACTGATTCGAGTTTAAATCTATTTACAAATAACCATATAAGTGATATGTTATAGTTACATTAACGTTAATGTAAAGATGAAGGTATAAATTAGAAAAGGGGTTTCCGGTTTTACTAAATATTAATATGAAAAAAACTAAAACTACTTTAAAAGATATTGCTTTAGCTACAGGCTATAGCATCAATACCATTTCTCGTGCACTACGAGATAAGGATGATATTGCCCTTTCTTCCAGGGAGCATATAAAGTCTGTTGCACAGGAACTGGGCTATATTCATAATATGAGTGCAAGATCATTGCGGCTGGGATACACCAACACAATTGCTGTTATTCTAAGTGATATTTCCAATCCTCATTTTGGTATCTTAATGAAGGAAATCGAAGAGAGGGCAAGGGAAAAGGGATACTTTACATATCTTATCCATACCAATGAAGACGTGGATATGGAATACAATGCCATCAACTATGCAAGAAATATTAATGTTGATGGAATCATTCTTTGCCCTACTCAGAAGAATACCGATAATATACAATATCTTAACGACTGCGGTATACCATTTGTTCTCATTGGCAGAAGGTTTACAGATATAAAGACCAACTATGTTATATGTAATGATCATCTTGGAGGATACCAAGCAGCTTCCTATTTGCTAGATCAAGGACATAGAGATGTACTGGTACTAACTGCTTTACAGTCTATTTATAGTGCTAAGGAACGACTTAATGGCTTTCGGGATGCATTTAAAGAGCGAGGAATTGACCTTGACAAAGATCTTATAAAAGAGGTTTCTGTAACAACACAGGATTGTGGGGATGTACTGGATAGTGCATTGAAGAAAAAACAATTTACAGCAATTTTCGCATTTAGTGATTTAATTGCCTGGGCATC
>JAAZEK010000188.1 GCA_012512335.1 Clostridiales bacterium
AAAGTTTATCAAATGGCAATTATAGGAGTTCTAACTGCAGTAATATGCATACTCGGTCCACTGTCAATCCCAATAGGTTTAGTTCCAATATCCTTCACAACACTAGCTATCTTTATTGCCCTTTATGCACTGGGTATGAAGAAGGGTATATTAAGCACCACCCTTTACATTGTAATCGGTTTTGTTGGCATTCCTGTGTTCTCAAGCTTTAGTAGTGGACCCGCCAAGCTTTTTGGTCCAACAGGTGGATATATTATTGGATATGTTTTCATGGCACTTATTGCTGGCTATTTCATAGACCGTTATATTGACAAGTGGTTTTTATGCGTTACCGGTATGGTAATCGGATCTGTTGTACTATATATATTTGGTACAGCATGGTTGGCCTACCAAGCTAATCTAACTGTAGGTGCAGCTCTTGCCGCAGGTGTAATTCCATTTATCCCTGGAGACCTAGCTAAAATCGCCATAGCTACCTTAGTAGGCCCCCTACTTCGCAAACGTCTTATTAAAGCAAGATTATTTCAAGAATAAGCAATGACAAGTTACCTTTTTGAATCATTCAAAAAGATAACTTGTCATTGTCAAAGAACCTAGCTCACAGGATTTGTTAAAGGATGTAATCTCATCCTTTTCGCTTGATGCGCCAAGTACATACAGCAAGGGATCAAAGTGATCAGTTGATGGAACAGCAAGCTTAGCGGTTTCTCCTAATTGCTTGTATGCTAAAACTTTTTCATGGTTTCTATTTACTATGTTATCGTAAATGAAGTCATCAAATTCGTAAGCCCAGTCAAAGCCCTTGTTGCTCATATGCCAGTCAACCAGCCTAAGGTTATGAACGATATTCCCTGTACCGAATAGAAGTACACCTTCATCACGCAAATGACTTAAATCCTTCCCTACTTGATAGTGTGCTTCGGGTGAGGCAAAGGCATCAACACTGATTTGGAATAAAGGTATATCCTTTTCGGGATACATGTGAACCAATACCGACCATGTTCCATGATCAATTCCCCATGAATTATCATATTGGGTTTCCCTGGTAATAGCCTCCTTGGAAAGCTTTGCAATCTGAGGTGAACCTGGAGAGTTGTAAACTATTTCATATAACTCCTTCGGAAATCCATACATGTCATATATAGTTTTGGGATTTTCTTCATTCATAATCCTGGTTCCTTCCGTGAACCAATGGGCTGAAAATGAGATAATTGCTTTGGGCTTTGGTATTCGTTCTGCAATTTTTCTCCACTCTTTTGTGTAATCATTCTCTTCTATTGCGTTCATTGGTGAACCATGTCCTACAAAAACAACCGGCATCCTAGACATTTTGTAACATCCCCTTTTATATTATTTTTATCTTGCATTAATACTTATTGAAATACCTAGTATAAGATATTTTGTATATATTTTCTCTTACTTCACATACTTAATATAATCCCCATAGCCTTCTACTTCCATAGCCTCCACATGTATAAACCTTAAAGCTGCACTGTTGATACAATATCTAAGCCCGCCTTCCTCTGCTGGACCGTCTTCAAAAACATGACCAAGATGGCTATCACCTACTCGGCTTCTTACTTCTGTGCGTACCATGAAATGGCTCTTGTCTACTTTCTCAGTGATTACCGCCTCATCAATAGGACGAGTAAAGCTTGGCCATCCACAACCGGAATCATACTTGTCATTAGAAAGGAATAATGGCTCACCGGTGACTATATCAACATATATACCCGCTTTTTCAAGGTCAAAATACTCATTTGAAAAAGGACTTTCTGTTCCATTTTCTTGTGTAACTCTATATTGAATATCGGTTAAGGTTTTCTTTATTTCATCCTTAGACAACTTTTTATATAGGGTTGGATCAACCTTTGGTTGTTGTACTTGCTCCTCTTCATCCAGGATGGACATATCTATATGGCAGTAACCATCAGGGTTCTTCTTTAAATAATCCTGATGATATTCCTCAGCAGTGTAATAGTGATCTAGTTTCTTCACCTCAGTGACAATGGGTTTATCATACTTCAATTGCTCTTCACTTATTACTTTTTTTATAAGCTCTTTATCTGTTTCATCCTCATAGTATATTCCTGTTCTATACTGAGTGCCTACATCAGGACCTTGCTTGTTCAAAATAGTGGGATCTATAACCTTAAAATAGTACGCTAAAAGTGTTTCCAAGCTTGTCCTCTCTGCATCGTAAACTACAAGCACAGTTTCTACGTGACCTGTATGTGGAATATCGTAATAGCCTGGATTTTCTGTCTTCCCGTTGGCATATCCTACAGAGGTTTCCAATACCCCTTCGATTCGAGAAAAATATTCTTCCACGCCCCAAAAGCATCCTCCAGCCAACCATATTTCCTTTCTCATTGCGTCAGTCCTCCTATTATTGTCTTTATTATCTGTTTGGTCCTTATCTTTATCATTATCATGCTCTGCAATCATATTTTGATTCTGAAGCAGTTCTTGTGTATCTTCACCTGTTACTTGCAAGGTACACGCTGCCAAATTGAAAAGTAAAGCTGAGGTAAAAAAAAGAGTGGTTATTTTCATATAAAGCTTCATACGATTCCTCCTAGTATACTCTCATATACTCTGTTAATAACCAGGATTTTTATCATTGTACCAAAAATAAATTGTCTCCGTGGCTTCCTTTATTAGAAATCATAATCTCACTCTTTGGTTTATAAACTTATAATACTGTCCATAAAATTTAATGTCAATGATTGTACTTATTTCTAAAACCCCTTTACAGTAAAATCTTTGTGTTGTATAATATCACATATATAACATATATGCATACTATATATTATGAATTAAGGGGGAAGATAAAATGTCAAAAATTAAGAATAATATTACAGAGTTGATTGGGAAAACGCCGTTAGTTAAGTTATCAAACTATGGGAAAAAGAACGATTTATACGGAACTGTTGTTGCGAAACTGGAATACTTCAATCCTGCTGGAAGTGTCAAGGATAGAATTGCATTAGCTATGATAAAGGATGCTGAAGAAAAAGGTTTATTGAAGCCTGGTTCTGTTATCATCGAACCCACCAGTGGCAACACAGGTATTGGTCTTGCATCTGTTGCAACTGCACGAGGCTATCGGGTTATTCTCGCTATGCCTGATACCATGAGTATTGAACGAAGAAAGCTGTTGAAGGCATATGGTGCAGAGATTGTATTAACTGATGGTACTAAAGGAATTAAAGGTTCAATTACTAGAGCAGAAGAATTGGCAGCAGAAATTCCTAATTCTTTTATACCAGGTCAATTTACAAATCCCGCAAATCCTGCTATTCATAAAGAAACTACAGGTCCTGAGATATGGGAAGATACAGAAGGCAAAGTAGATATATTAGTGTCCGGTGTAGGTACTGGTGGTACAATCACCGGTGCAGGTGAGTATTTAAAGGAACAGAATCCTAATGTTAAAGTGGTTGCTGTAGAGCCAGCAGGTTCACCAGTTCTTTCCCAGGGTACATCAGGTCCACATAAGATTCAAGGCATCGGAACAGGATTTGTGCCCGATGTACTGGATATCAGCATCTACGATGAGGTTATCGCTGTTGAAAATGAAGATGCTTTCAAGGCTGGAAAAGCCATTTCTAGAACAGAAGGTATCCTTGTAGGCATTTCTTCTGGGGCAGCACTCCATGCTGCAACTGAGCTAGCAAAGCGTCCAGAAAACAAGGGTAAGTTAATTGTTGTAATATTACCAGATACTGGCGAACGATATCTTTCTACAGCGCTTTTTGAAGAATAATCGATAGAATAATTGTAGTTAATTACAAGGTAGGTATATGAAAATGCTCCTCTCGATATATACAGAGAAATATAAGTTCACTGTATGTAAGGTGAGGAGCATTTTACTCATGTATGTCTTAGGAACAAATCAACTGGCTCTTCCAATATAAACAGGTTCACATATTCATGAGCGGATTGTATCCTCTTAGTCAAGCCTATCCCCCCACGCCCTACATCCTGCATCTGGTGAGCATCAGAACCTGCCGATAAATACAAACCATGAGACAATCCCAATGCATACGCCTTATCATTGTAAGAATCATGCCGTGGATGACTATTAAAGGCTTCTATTCCATCCAACAATTCTGGTTGAACAGGAGGTATGTTTTTCCGAAATGGATGTGCTTGAAATATCAGTATAGGATTTTCTTCCTTCTTTATTAGCTCTCGAAAGGAAGCTAGATTTAGTCGATTTAGATAAGGATTGTCATATAGAAATCCTTCATCAAAGCCATAAACTAAATAATCTGCTACAGAGCCGTCAAATCTAAGCTCCATACCAAGTAGGATATCCATTCCAAACCCATGACCTACTTTCTTAGCTTCTCTATATCCTAGCAGATAATTGTCAATAATCTCTTCCCAGCTTCCTGTAAATTGATCTACAAAGCCATTATAATAATGGTCTGTTACAAAGAACCCTTGAAAACCTGCCTGATTATATAATCTGACCATTTCTTCTGCCTGTACTTTCCCGCATGTACTCACCTCTTTGGTGTGAACATGGGTGTCATAACGATAGTAATTCAACTAATTTAACCTCGCAATCAATATGTTTTTAGTTAGTGTCTTCTTTGTAAACATGTACTACTCCACTTTAAAAATCTCTTATGCTTTAATGACAATTAGAAATAACGGCACTAACAAAGCTATAATATCACAGAAGAGCGATACATAAAATACGAATATTAACTTTAAACCTTTATTCTTTCCAAGATTAAAATTTTGGTAATAAAATTAGCAAATTAAGGACATGCTATTCAAGACTAAAAGATATCACAAATACGAAAGACGGTGAATACATGAATAAACGAATTTCTTTAGTAATAGCTACTATTATGGTGTTGGTTCTACTTGCTTCATGTGCTCCAACTGAGCCTCAGGCTACACCTACACCATCTCCTGTTGTAACTCCATCTCCTGCTGTTAGCCCATCACCAGCTGTTAGCCCATCTCCAGAGGCAACAACTTCCCCAGAGCCAACTGGTACCGGTACTGGTGAAGACGAAACAGGTGATGTAACTACTCCAGAAGGTCTGGAAGACGGGGTATATGTGGGAGACTCTGGAGAGGATGATAGAGGAAATTTTGCAGAAATTCGCATCACAATAGCCGATGAAAAGATTACAGAGGTGGAATTTACAGAATACTCAGGTGAAGATAATCCAAAATCTGTTGAAAACGGCTATGAGTATGAAGAAGCACTCGAAGCTATAGAAGAGCTTCCTAAACAACTGGTTGAAACTCAGGATGTAGATGAAATTGACGATTATACTGGTGCAACGGGAACCACTGAGAAGTTCCGTACTGCAGCAAAAAAAGCACTAAGTGGAAAACCTGGAGAAGGTAGTCCCGAGTAAGTAGAACAACTACCAAAACTTAAAAGAAGGCAATCCTGCCTTCTTTTTGTTTTGCTCTAATGGTCACCTGACGTATTCTTGCTTTTCACTTTACGGTTATTGTTGCGACCTTATCTGGTTCTTCTCTATCATTTATGTAGAATTCTGCTAGATAAGTTCCTACAGGAAATCCATCTTCTACATTCAAATGTGTTTGAATATAGCGAGCTTCATCTATTGTTAGCTCTATTTCATCTATTCCATATTCTTCGCTACCATCATTGTACTTCCATACGATTCTAACAATTGTGTCGTCAGGAACGTTCGCTGTTAGCGCTGATACATACATAACAGTATCTGTGGTGGAGAAAACATCCGTTTCATCTACTGGCTTTCCATCTGCGTCCACGCTTTTACAAGGGTATACTTCCTTGACATTAGCTGTAGAAATATTAAAGCTACACCCCACAAGGATCATGATGAATAGCAAAGCTAACACTAATGGAAATATCTTTTTTCTCATTATTTGAACCACCCTTCTCGATTTTGAAATATTCACTATTTAGTCTATCTTTTTAATTACATATTGCTACAACCCCAATCCTTTGGTAAAATTAACTAAGGAGAACACTCACGAAGGAGGTCATGATATGGACAGTTCCGGCACTTCTTCATCACAAGTGATCCCTGTGCTACAGGAATCGCTGTTTTCAGTACTTGAGCTTTTCCCTATGCCAATGGAATTGTTCTCACCCGATGGTGTCAGTCTATTTGTCAACCAAGCCTTTATGGATTTCTTTCAAATAACTGAATCTAATAAAATAGCTGGCAGATTTAACATACTAAGCGATCCGTATATGAATCATAAATTAGGTTTATCTGACTATTTGAAACGGATATTTTCTGGAGAAATCCTATCTGTTAATAATATCAGAATTTCATGTACAGATAAGAACAGCCGTTATTCGTCAAGCTGTGGTAAGCCTTGGGAAAATGATGTTTATCAAGATATCAATTGCTTTCCTCTACGTGATGAAAAAGGTTTGATGACTTATGTCATCGCTTTGTACATCAGTTCCGGTCAATACCCATCACGACTGGAAGTCATCAAAGCAAAAAACTATATAGACTCTCACTGGCATGATGATTACAATCTGGAAAGCATCGCATTTGCTGCCAACATGAGCCCTTATCATCTTTCCCGCCTTTTTAAAAAATACTTTGGAATAACAGCTTACCAATACTATCAGGAACTCAAGATCGAACGGATCAAAACAGCACTTCAAAACACCACCCTCAGTATTGGTGAAGCCTTTGCATCATGCGGAACAGATTACAGTAGTGGTTTTTTGGCTGCATTCAAGCGAAAAGTGGGAATGACACCCTCCAGTTATCGAAAGAGCTTGAATTTCCAAGCCAACATGAAGGAATCCGACTCTGCCTTGCCCAGTCATTATTCTGAAATACAGAACCGACTTTTTTCCATTGCCGAGCTTTTCCCAGTTCCCGTCCAGATATTCAGTCCTAACGGTGATATCCTATACATCAATGAAGCTGTTCTGAACATGTGGAATGTCCGTGACACCACCTCCATCCTTGGCAAATACAATCTTTTGAACGATTCTCTTGTAAATAAGCAATTCGGATTGAAGGACGAAATTCAAAGAGCTTTTCAAGGGGAAATCGTTCTGATACCGGATATCCGACTTCCTCTGGAACACTTTTGGAAATCGTATTACACCCGAAGTGATGCGTATGACATCGAAGCCATCTACACCAACATCCTGAACTTCCCTGTCAGGGACTCGTATGGGAAAATGATTTTCTTGACCAGTGTTTTCTTCACAAGCAGAATTTACCAAGGGGCACCAGAGGTAGCAAAAGCTAGAGAATTTCTGGAGAATCATTGGCGAGAAAAATTCAACTCCCATAAGCTTGCAGAGGCTGCTGGCATCCGTCACTCTTATCTCGTTCGTTTATTTAAAAAGCATACCGGAATCACTCCTTTCCACTACTATCAAAATCTAAAATTCAATGGGATCAAAGCAGATCTACGAAATAGTAACCTTAGCATAGAAGAGGTCTTTATTGCCTGTGGTTTTGAGTCCCCTGGTAATTATACAAGGTTTTTCAAGGAAAGAGCTGGCATGACCCCTTCTGCCTACAGAAAGACCTTAGGGATATGACTGCCAAGGGATATCGTTTCCCTTACCCTCTTCCTTCTCTTTCTCCTTTTCCTTTCTCTCTTTTTCCGTTGTTACCTGAGCATGGTCTTTAGAACCACTGAAAACATGGAAATAAGCACCTACTGCTGCATTGTAGCCATTGGAAAATCCGCTAAAGCCACTTGTGACGGTTTCATTCACATCCACACCAAAAAGCTTTAATTTCGGCATCTTTTCCATGATCTTGTCAAGGGATTTATCATTCGCTATATCTATGAACGTATCCATACCGTCACCAGTGTCGGTGCCATCGTGCAAATCATTGAGCTCCTGGTTGCCATCTGTAATCAGCTCATCCAGTTCCGAAATCTGTTTAGTATAACTGTTAATTGCGTTGATATCATTCATGAATTCTGCTAGCTTTTTGCCTACTTCCAATGCAAATGCCTTACCCTGCACAAGGATTTGAATGATGTTATCGGTTTGCAGGTTCATAAAGGAAACCGTCCATACCGACACGTTGAGGCCAAGCCATGTACCTTTGATAAATTCCACCGTACCTTCTTTAAGGAAGGAGGAATTGATAAAATACTCAGCACCGTGATAGCCATTGTCAAATACAGAAAGTACTTCATAGGTGGTTGGATCTAACTCCAACCAAGCGAAGCGTCCATTGCCGGATCTCTGAGTCGGTTTTGACTGTACCAGTAGGTGCTTTTCGTTTTCCTTCACAGCTTTTATCAGCGTGGGCGGATACATGTTCTCTTTCTCAAGGATATTTGCCAGATCGTCCCTGCCGCCACTCAGCACAGGTATGGCGTAAATATCGGTGCCTTCCGGGGCATTGAGCCAGACATCCAGAAACCCAGTTCCTAGCCCTCCAGGAAGTAGCCAGGATTCCAAGCTGGACTGATAGAAGCCGTTCATCAGGAAATAGGCCTTTTTAAGTTCCTCATCCCCTGCATGAACCTCATTGAAAGGCTGGAGCAAATTCACCCATGTGGTCAAATTGCCTTTGGGGCTAAGCTCCGAGGAAATGACTATGCATCTGGGTTTATTCAGCCGGCCAAGAACCAAATCAGAGGTTTGAATCATTTCTCTGTCAAAGCTTGTCTGTGCGGCAATCAGATTGTGGATAATGTTTCTATGATACCACTTAGCTATGGTGAAAGGCTCCGGGTTTTTCACTGCCTTATGTGCTTTATCCGTTGCTTCCCGTAATGTGGTTGCCGATTGAGCAGGTAGATCAGGCAAATTAATGCCTATGGCAAGCAGTAGGTTCTCGGGTTTTTGTCCTTCTGATAGGGTTACCTCATGGGTATACTTCTTATCCAATCCACCAAACTCGACCCGAAATCCGTAGATTTGCTTATAATCCCGAAGGGGATTTTCCCCCACCACAACTTCGTCAATCGTGGTAAGAATCGCAGTGTATTCTTTTTTCCCACCGTCAGTGACTGGTGCAAAGCCCAAATCAATGGCATCCAAGCTCAGTTGGTCCAGGGGAATGGTCTTATCAAGCATTAAGAGTTCTGCCTGCTTTTTCCCTCCTTCCTCTCCGCCCAACGCACTTCCTATATCGCCACCTACTGCATTTTGCGATCCGTCCAATCCGGGCTCATATAATGCATATACCCTTACATTTGCTATATTACCAGAATGATTCAACTCATCATGTTCTATAGAAGAGCTGTACACCAATCCGGACAGCTGGGATAAATCCATCATAAAGGGAATGACAAACACTTTTTTCTCGCCTTTCTCGTTTTCATAGGCAATACCAACTGGATAGGGATCCCAACTTTTTACATCGAAACCATAAAACTCAGACAGGATTTTGTTACCTATATCCGTGAAGGAGTAAGTCTTCCATTGAGGTTGAAAGCCAATATTCGAAAACAGGACCATGGCGGTATCCATAACTGCGGCAATATCGCCGAAGCCTTGGGTTAGTACGCTCTCAGGTGAATAGTTGGATCTATACACTTTTGGAATACAGTTGATTTGCCTTAAGATCTTAAGAACCTGTTCCTCATTGACAACATCCTTCATAAGCTGAATGCCGTGGGTATTGATGGTGGGAATCACCAAGTTGTCATACCCATCCTTTTCTTCCAATTGGATCACGGGATTATATTTGTTTTCGCCCAAGGTATGGTATTTTTTTATGGCTGCATCCACAGCGTTATTCAATATTTTTGCGAATTCATCTTCCTTCGGAATCTCCGTCTTGAATGCAATTAGCTCGGGCGAGAATAACGTGTCTGTGGCAACGGGCACCAGCAGGTTTTCATTATAGCTTGATTGCAGAGTCCATTTGGCTATATCTCCAGATGGTCTGTCAAACACAACCAGAGCTCGCCGCTCATGGCCTTCAAACACGGCGAATCGGTCCCCGATTCCGAATATTAGGTTCTGGTTTACTCTTGACGGATTCACAAGTTCACCGGTGGATTCACTGCCGGGAGTATAATTCTTGTTCACCAGGCTGAAGTAGTCGGGAGGAACAACAGTGCCTTCATTGCCGGGTTTGTCGATGAAGGTTACATCCAAGACCACCATACCGGAGCCCAGTGCATATTCATCTCCATTTCTGCCGGGTAGGTTCAATTGTTCAGGCAACTGGGTAAGCTGGTTGATTCGGACCTTGACATAATCACCATCAACCTCTGCCACAGGAGGGGGAGCACTTAGGGCTTCTCCTTCGGAAACCGGGAAAACAGCACTGGTGTCTGCCAGATCAAGAAATAGCTGAGATTCGTAGTTTTCAAGAGTGATGGGGATATCATACGCCATCCGCACAAGATTGGAGGATGCCGGAGCCAACATCACCGCTTCCTGAAATCCAAAGGGCATATGGTTAGTGACATTACTGACCTGAGAGAGAAGCGCTCCGCTTGTGGTATCGAATTTTAGATAAATGCGCTCTGCAGGATTGATGTTCAGGAGTGCTTGTACCTTGGTGTCAAATACAGCTTCTACCATACGAAATGCCGAAGCGTTGGAAGCTTGATGTTTGCTGATTTCATCTTCCACACTGGTAGCGGTCACCTGCATGGTAAACCCATCCGTAATGCTTTGCGTAGTGGATTGGGGCAAAGCCTCCAGCTTCAGCAGCCTATCGGGCATCTCACCGACAATGGGCATTTGAATATGACCATTATTCGTATCGTAAAAATGAAGGGACTGCTGAATATAGCCGGTAGAACTATAAGGGATCATAAAAATCAGTGTTCCCTTCACGGCACCTCCGGGGGGAATGGTTAGGGAAGGATCTCCGTGAACCATAACGGGGTTCTGCACTAGCCAAGTTGCCTTGGATGCTGGGTACATCCCCATACCGTCGATGCTGATGTAGAAATGATTGAATATGCTAGGGATCAAGTAGGGGATTTTATCGACAGTGATATTTCTCATCTCTACTTCGAATGCTGCAAACCGATGATTGTGCCTTGCAACATCCAAACCCAACATTTGATCAAAATAGGCAGCTTCTCCAATGGTAAGCTCCATCGCCTGATTGTTCATGGTTTTTCCGATTTCGGTTTTGCTATAAATGATACTGTCTTTGCCGATCACACCAACACCACGCATGCCCGAAGAATCTTCCTTATCGGTTTTCACGGTGGACAGGTTGGCCTTTTTACCGGTTTCGATTCGAACCACATCAGGCTCATGGGGTGTTCCTTTTTTCTGAGGCGGGGTGAACTCCGCATCGTCCTGCGCTTTGTAGGTGAGGGCTTCCCCCTGATCTGACCGGTAGGAGATTTCCACTGTAATCGGTGTGATTAGCGATTCACTTGGCTGTCCCAGCTTTTCCAGCAGAGAATTAAGCTTTTCCATAATGTCATCGATAGACTCACTGACCACATACTCTCCCTGGGTGGCTTCCGCCGCTTCCGCAAACACTTTTTCCTTTTCCGGAGTGGAAATACCCATACCGATCCAGAGAACAAAAATTCCCTTGTCCTTAATTTTAGATAGAATCTTCTGATATGCTTCTTGACTGTCTTCAGGCACCTCAAGCCCAGAATCTGTGTGAAATATAATCACCTTCTTACTGCTGGGTACCGTGATAATGTTCTCATATGCAGAAGTCAAAGCTTCTACGACAGGGGTTCCGTTTTCCGCATGCATCTCCCCAATTGCTTTAAGGAAAGTCAGTTTATCCGTTGTGGAGATCTGGCTTCGGTTGAGTTTTATTTTTACAGGTCCGCCTCCCTGGAAGGTCATAAGCTGCATTACAGCATTAGCAGGCAGCTTGCCTATGAAATCCGCTAACATCCGCTTTGTTTTTTCCATGCGGTAGTTGCAGTCCACACCCTCCTCCGGTGCCTTATTCATGGATCCCGAATTGTCTACAGCTATCGAGACCACTGGTGTTTCGCTTATATTACTTTCCGTAGGACGTACATAGGTGACGATAAAGTTGTTTCCCAACCGAGAGCCGATGGCAATAAATACCTGTTCCAAAGCTTCTGGATCTTTTGCAGGATAGTATTGCCCATTGGACGAACTAGCAAACTCCATTAAGCACTGGATATCTGGTGCTCCATCCACAGAGGTGACGGACTCCCCTTCGTTAAGTCTTTTGCCAAATCCAATGGCATAGACAGGAATATTCGATTCCTTTAATTTTTGGATTACTGCATCCTTGGTGTTGGTACTGCCGTGCTTCCCTCCATCCTCACGTGAATCTACACCATCGGTAAAGACCACTACAGTAGGACGTGTTTTCCCTTGCACTGCGTTGATTCCCGTGACAGTAGCATCATACAGTTTGGTATAACCGGTTGGTCGGATTTCGGTAAGGGCTTTGAGTGCAGCATCCTTAGTTTCCCCCGGATGGGAGGTGATGGAAGTGCTGAATTGTATGATTTTAATAAAACTGTTCTCCGGAAGGGATTCTATGAATTTTTTAGCAGCTTCAATGGTTGCAGCCATATCCTTTTTCATTGATCCTGAGGAGTCGATGACCAAGGCGACACTACAAGGGGCAATCTGCCTTTGTATGTCCAAAATCTGTACCAGCTTACCGCCTTCGGTGATGACTGTGTTTTCCTTGGTGGGGAAGATATCACGTTCCTTTGGATCACTCACTGACAGAGCTAGTTCAGCTGTCACAGTTAAGTCCTTCTTTTCTTCAATGGCGATGCTGCCGGTTAGCTCCCGATCATCCGTGGAAGACATGATCACATCGGTAGCAGCCCGCAGACTGTCCGGAAGGTAGACGGCGGTTTCTTCCCCGGAGGATACGGGAACCAGCTGCGTCCTGCTCCTGCCAAGTTCACTGGGCAACATGTTGACCACACTGTAATACCCGGCAGGCAATGTAAAGTAGGTATCATCTCCACTACTGACACCATAATTGTTGGCATGTACATTGACCTCTTCCCGGGCAAAAGAGTATCGATTGCTGCCGACATCATAACTGATGCTGACATGCTGCTGCGGAACAACATATACTCTTCCATAAGGTGTGTTCTTAACTACGAGTGTACCTATACCGCCTGGCTGATAGCCGGGCAGGGCATACTCCGTTTCCTCCATGGTAAAAGTAAATTCCGCAGGAAGCGGTTCGCTGTGATGCTTTTGCAGGATAAACTCCACCAACCCAGCATCCTGAGGGAAGTCATACAGTGTATAATCCTTGTATTGAGCGGCATGTAACAGCGCATAATATCTTGCCATGGTCGAACTGTTGTCAGTTTGGCAGTCGTTTTCGGTTCTGACCTCCAGTACGCCATCGGGCAGGCTCACTTTGAGAAGAGTGAACTTTTCCCCGGGTATCTCCATCAAAAAGCGGAATGCCCCATTGCTGTCAAATTGGTCGGCAGTGATGGTATACTCACGGTTTATTTCAAAAGTATTCTGTTTCACAATTTGAAGATAGACCCGCTGCCAATCCTTCGCTTCCACCTGACACCACCAGACAGCGTCCTCCTGATTCAAGCGAAAGGCAAAGGAATCCTCATAAGCTGTGGGGTAAATCTCTGCTCCGAGTTTTTCTGCATATTCCCTTAAGAAGGGCAGAACATCTCCAGTTTGGGCCGTAAACTTCAGTTCCCAGCCTTCCCCGTATAATTTTTTAGTGATTTCAGCAAAACCATCCAGATAGGACAGCTCTACACTGCCTTCCTTGTAGTTATATGCTCCAAGATCATAGAGCTTTTGTGCTCCCAGGGGGTTGATTTCCGGAACCGGGATGTCCCAGTTGCCCACTTCCCCAGTTTGCGGTGTTTCCGGAGCTAAACCTCTAGTGGTAAGCCCGCTAACTGAGACATTTTTCAGGTATTCACTCATGAAGCTCACCAAGGGTGATTCTGCATCTTCCTTTGTGCTGGAGTCTCCCTGCACGGCATCTTCAGGATCCGATCCCGAGGTGGGTTTATCAGTTTCCGTCTCGGACGGAGCCTTAGTTTCCTTGACATTGTTCTTTGGGAGAAGTTTTGAACAGCCTACAAAAGCACTGATCATCATACATAATATCAGAATGTAGGAAAATAATTTTTTCATGGTTGATCCCCCTTACCTTAACAGACTTCACAAGATGGGCATGATATTGGCAGTTACTGAAGATGTGCATATATACATAACTCTTACACTATAAGTATAACATTTTTGAAACAACATAAAATTAATCTGAATGCGCATCTTCATTCAAATTTGGACGTATATTTGGGACAACTCAGGAAACTTATATTATGAAAGTTGAGTTATTCAAAAATGGGTGCTACAATATTTTGTATAATCATAGTACATAAAAATGTAGCGAAAGGAAGATGAACAATGGCAAAAGTCGGTATCTTAGTTGGTAGTCTTAGGGAGGATTCTTATTCT
>JAAZEK010000189.1 GCA_012512335.1 Clostridiales bacterium
CAGACTTAGGTGACAAATAAGCTGGTGGAACATCGAGTACAGATCTGGCACCAAACTGCCCTTCCTGATTCATACGAAAGGCTGCTCTTGCATAAGCTACCAATACACTGGCTGTAAATTCCGGATTACTTTCAAGCTTCAATGAAAATTCAATGATATTCGAATGCTCACTATTTTCACCAGTTATACCGCTGCGAATAACGAATCCTCCATGAGGCATTGCAGAGTGATCTCGGACCAACTCTTCCTCTGTAATAAAGCTTACTCTAGTCTCATAGTCAGCAAAATAATTAGGCATAGATTTAATTTCATTCTCAATCCTTGCTCTATCGGCTCCTTCTTCAGCAACTACATAGCAGTCACGAAGATGCTTTTCCCCAGTTGCTAGCTCTGGGTTACTTCCACTTCTAACTTCATCCACTGCCTCATCTATAGGAATAGTATATTGCTTGGCATCCTTTACCCCCTCTACTCTTCTAATGGCATCGGAATGACCTTGGCTAACGCCCTTACCCCAGAAGGTATAGGTTCCACCGCTAGGTAGAATAGCCTCAGTAATCATACGGTTGATGGAGAATAAACCAGGATCCCAACCTACAGAAATTATACTAATGCGTCCAGAGCTTTTAGCTGCCTGGTCCATTTTATCATAATATTGTGGAATCTTTGCATGGGTATCGAAGCTGTCTATGGTGTTAAACCACTTGGCTAGTTGAGGTCCCTGTTCCGGCAAATCGGATGCTGAACCACCGCAAAGAATCATTACATCAATATCATCCTTCATATTTTCCATCTCTTCCATAGGCAAGACTTTAGTGGCACTCCCTATTGGCTGTATGGTTTCTGGAGGTCTTCTTGTAAAAATTCCAACTAATTTCATATCCGGACATTGACCTAATCCCAGCTCTACCCCTCTACCTAAATTCCCATATCCTACAATACCAATTTTTATGTTTTCCATTTATATCTTCCTTTCGACCTCTAAAAATTAGGTTAAACGAAACACTATCTGTAATTTCACTATGATTCTACCGCAAGAACTCATTTTTGAATGCAAATTAATATTACCAAAAAATAGTTACTAAATCAATGAATTCTTTTAGATTTCATGTTTGTGACAATGTCACTGATGGTTTTTAGCTTATGAGTATAATAAGAATTAACAGCATCGATTGCTTATAAATATAGATGGTCTTAGGTAGAAATAAGTGAAAATAAAAGGTGTATATCTTTAGAGTTTTGAAGGTGTAAATTGGCTTAGTTTTGAAATTATAAAAAATAAAATCTTATATAAAGAATAGAAGGAATAGAAAAGGAGCAAATAAAATGGCAGCAATTAAGATAACCAAGGAGAATTTTAATAAAGAGGTAATGGAATCGGATGTACCTGTACTACTAGATTTCTGGGCACCCTGGTGTGGACCTTGTAGAATGGTAGGCCCCCTTGTGGATCAACTGAGTGGTGAAGTAGATGGTGTGGCCAAGGTAGGTAAAGTCAACGTGGATGAGGAGACTGAATTAGCTTCTGCTTTTAAGGTAGGCAGTATTCCCACATTGGCAGTTGTAAAGGACGGTAAAGTATCCAATATGAAAGTTGGAGCTATGAATAAAAACGCCATGAAGGATATGCTGGGACTGTAATCCAAAAAGTATATATGGCATTGCATTATCAAACTTTGTAGGGGTGGGCGGAGTCGTCCGCCCCATATTTTTTGCCCTACCATATGATGTAGGAGCAGACGACTCTGTCTGCCCAGTTATTAACTACTCAGTTCTCTACTAATCCGTCTTACTTATTCCCATAAGACCTTTTCGATCCACTATCGTCACTTTCCCGCGGGATAAAATCACAAGGCCCTCGTTCTCAAAATATTTTAGCATTCGAGAAATTACTTCTCTAGCAGTACCCATATGTCTAGCAATAACATCGTGAGTTATGGAAAGTTCATCAACTCCCTCAACAGAAGCCTGTTCAAGCAAAAAGTTAGCCAAGCGTTTATCCATACTCATAAACACCACCTGCTCTACTACCCACATAACATCAGATAGTCGAGCAGCGGTAATCTCTGCTTGAAAACCTTTCACTGCCGGATTTTCATCACTGAGCCGTTTAAACACACTTGCAGGCATGATTAAAATTTCACTGTTCTTTTCTGCCTCCACCTGTATATCAAAGGTAATATTCCTCATTATACAAGATGAGCTAAGAATACACACATCACCTTCGAACAGTTGAAATAAGGTAATTTCCTTCCCTGATTCTGAAAGAATAAAGCTACGAAGCTGACCGCTTTTAACCAATATTAGCCCCGTACATTCCTCTCCATCATGAATGCTCTGACCTCCAATAAAGCAACGCTCTGTTAGCTTATCTAGAAGAAATCTTTTCTGGTTTGCATCTAGTGCATTCCAAAATGGAAGCACTTCTTTAATAAAATTCAAATTGCTATTCAATGTAATTCAGTCATCCTCATTTTTGAACCTCTCATGACTAAAGTCACGAGATTCTATTGCAAGTAATAAGGCGTATCCAATTCGCCTCTACACTGTAAGACTTATAGTCTATCAGTTTACTTTGAAAACTGTAAGATACCTTTGTTACAGAAGGTCTAACTGACATATATGGTTTTACGCAAGAGATGATTACCTTTTGCAACCTCATACCTTATGTAATTTTCAAAGAACGTTTGTTCTATTATACACCAAGGTATGACGAATTTCAAGTACAAATTGCTTTCATCTCATGTCTAAAGACACGAGTGTTTAGCAATAGTATATAAACTAATTTAAGAATATAGCTATAAACCAAACACAAGATTATAGCTATAAACTAAACTCTAGACTATAGCTATTCCTAGAATAACCCCGATATTACACCTAGCGAATTAACATCAATACTCTCCGCTACTGGCACCTTAGGTAGGCCTGGCATTGTCATTATTTCTCCTGTCAATGCTACCACAAAGCCTGCACCAGCGGATGCCCTAACACCCCGAACTGTAATGCGAAAGCCAGTCGGCCGTCCAAGTTTTTTTGGATCATCAGATAAAGAGTATTGGGTCTTAGCCATGCAGACAGGAAACTTGCCCAAGCCAAATGATTCCATTCTGGAAAGCTCCTTCAGGACACCAGGACTAAAGTCCACACCATCAGCTCCATAGATTTCCTTAGCTACGGCTTCAATTTTTTCCTTCAAGGGAAGATCACTCTCATACACAAACTTGAATTTACTATTTCCGCCTTCTGTTAACTGAATTACTTCATTTGCTAAATCGACACCGCCTTCTCCACCCTTTGCCCAAACTTCAGACAAGGCTACTCTGACTCCTAGTTGTCGACACTTTTCTTCTACCAAGCGTAATTCTGCTTCTGTATCCGTAGGGAAGCGGTTAATGGCAACAACAGCAGGTAAACCAAATTTTACGGTTATATTTTCTATATGCTTTAGAAGATTAGGTAATCCTTTTTCCAGAGCCTCTAAGTTTTCTTGGTTTAATGCTTTACGAGAAACGCCTCCATTGTATTTCAATGCTCTTATTGTTGCGACAATAACAACAGCAGATGGTGTCAAATC
>JAAZEK010000190.1 GCA_012512335.1 Clostridiales bacterium
GCAACGATCTAGGTTGTGGTCTTCTCGATGAATTCTAAAATAGCTGTCACCAGAGAGATAATCTGTCAGGAAACGGATTCCACATTCTAATGTCATCATTTTCGCTCCCATGGGCAAGTTTTCAATTTCACATGGAGTCAACACTTCCCCTGCTACCTCAAGATAGCCTTTAGTGTATATCTCAAACAACTCTAAGTCAAAATTCACCTTGGAAAGATCCTGTTCATCTTCAGCTGCATAGGTAGCACCAAAGCGAATGGAGTCGCCATAGTCATATAAGGATAGACCAGGCATAACAGTATCTAGGTCAATTACACAGATCCCCTTACCTGTGGCCCTGTCAATTAATACATTGTTTAACTTAGTATCATTGTGGGTTACCCTAAGCGGTAGCTTGCCTTCATTTAATAAGTCAACCAGTATATGAGTATCCTCTTCACGATTTAAAACAAATTCTATTTCTCGAGAAACATTTTTAGCTCGTCCACAAATATCTTTATCTAGTGCTTCTTTGAATTTTGCAAACCTGTCTACTGTATCATGAAATTTAATTATAGTTTCATGCAAAGTTTCTGCTGGATAGTCGGCCAGTAACATCTGAAACTTCCCAAATGCTCGAGCAGAATTATAAAAATCTTCTTTGTTCTCCACTTGGTTATAGGTAATAGTATCTTCAATGAAGTGATAGGTTCTCCAAAACCCACCTTCCGAATCCTCATACCAGTTGTTCCCATCTATAGTAGGAATCACAGTTAAGGTTTCACGTAAAGGATCTCCACCATTTTCCTTTATTACATTACCAAGAAAGCTGGTAACACCTACGATGTTTTCCATCAATTGAACAGGATTCTGAAACACCTTGGTATTGACCCTTTGTAGAATATATCGCTTTATACTGCTATCTTCTCTCTTGCATGCTACCGCATAGGTATCATTAATATGGCCACCTCCATAGGGTTGTGCTCCTAGAAATTTGCCTTCCAATTCAAAAGCATTTGCAGCCTCTGTAATAATGTCTCGATGTAATTCTTGCATAAGTCAATCCTCCCAAAGTTTATGTGGGTAAACACCCGAATCTTGCATTTTTTGTAAAGCAGCAGCTACCAAAGGTTTATCCTCACGATAAGTGACACCAAACCATTTATCAGGCGTATGTAAAACCCTGGCTGTTGCTTTGTCTTCTTTTAACAGGGAATCTACCACACTAGGAAGGAAAAACTCCCCTTTTAATGGATCTTCTTCTATGCTACGATTCAGAAAAATCGGAAATTTCTCTTCCAGCTCCTTCAAGAAACTATAGGTAAAACCCCAAAGGTTCATGGAAACAATGCTTCCCTTAGGAATTGTCACCCAATTTTCTCCATCTTCTGTATATTGAGATTTTCCTTCTCGCTTTTCGATGCGGGTGCGTTCATTGATGTCTTCTAGATAGCCGTTTTCACTTACCTCACAAACACCTCGTGCAACATGGCCGTGGTCTGTCATGGTGTTTTCCAAGGTATACCCGACCATAGCATAACTATATTTTTCATCATCTTGATTATTTACCAAATAGTCATATATCAATTGATAGGCTTCTCTTCCATAATAGTCGTCAGCATTTATTACTGCAAAAGGGCCATCTATAAGATTTCTGCAGGATAAAATTGCATGTCCTGTTCCCCAAGGTTTTACTCGACCTTCGGGGACAGAAAAACCTTCTGGTAGATCGTCCAGCCTTTGAAAGGCATACTCAACCTCCATAAATTTGGCAACCTTATTGCCTATTGCTTGACGAAAACTATCTTCCAAGTCTTCCTTTATAATAAATACAACCTTTCGAAACCCAGCTTTCCAGGCATCGTACAGTGAAAAATCAATAATAATCTCTCCGTTTTTCCCTACAGGATCAATTTGCTTTAATCCTTTATAACGGCTTCCCATTCCAGCAGCCATAACTGCCAGCACTGGTCTTTTCATAATAAAAAACCTCCTTAATCTTTCGTTTTACATGTCTACAACAAGATCATTAGCAAGGGCTCCAGATGACATTAAACATAACCGTTGGGATTGTTTTTCTGCCAATTCCAGCTATCCCGACACATTTCCTCTAAGGAATATTTAGCTTCCCAGCCTAACTCTAATCGGGCTTTTGAGGGATCTGCATAGCATGTAGCAATGTCACCTGCTCTAGGCTCCACCACAACATATGGAATCTCTTTGTCTGATGTTTTTTCGAATGCATGAACCATGTCCAATACGGAATAGCCTGTTCCTGTTCCTAAATTATAAACCACCAGTCCACAATTTTCCTGCAATTTCTTTAATGCTGCAAGGTGACCATTTGCCAAATCTACAACATGAATATAATCCCTTACTCCAGTGCCATCTATAGTATCATAATTGTCACCAAACACCTGTAACTTCTCAAGCTTACCTATAGCTACCTGTGTGATATAAGGTACTAAGTTATTAGGAATATCACTGGGATCTTCTCCGATCAATCCGCTTCCATGAGCACCAATGGGATTAAAATAGCGCAATACTGCGATATTGAAATCAGGATGAGCAACATGTAAATCGTTTAAAATATACTCTATCATTAATTTAGTTTGACCATATGGATTGGTTGCAGAGGTAGGGAAATCTTCTCTGATTGGAACACTTGCTGGATCACCATATACAGTGGCAGATGAACTGAACACAAAATTCTTAACCTGAAATTCCTTCATGGTTTCCAGCAGAACAATGGTAGACATAAGGTTGTTATGATAATATTCAAGGGGCAAACGAACAGATTCCCCTACTGCCTTATAGGCTGCAAAGTGAATAACAGCTTCTATACTTTCTTTTTGAAACACTTCCCTCAGTGCTTTTGGATCACAAACATCCATTTCATAAAAGGTCAATTTCTTACCAGTTATCTTCTCTACTCTTCGAATGGCTTCTAATTTGCTATTGTAGAAATTATCAACCACTACTACTTCATATCCTGATTCTAACAGCTGTACACAAGTATGGCTACCAATATAGCCTGCACCGCCTGTAACTAGTATAGCCACAATTTCACATTCCCTTCTTTATTAAAATGCTTAATTATCCATCCTATATCTTATAATGTTACCTTACAGATTACAAGCTTATATTTTTAAAGTTAAAAAATAACAAAAACATACTTTGACATGGTACTGCATTAAATAGTATAATTAACAATATATATTTTATTGGCTAATTTTTAGCCGTTCAAGATGATTTCTTACGGTAGCAGTCTCATCAACTAGCTCTGATGAATAGATACCCTTTCTAGTACCTCGCTGATTAGAATAAAACTTAATATTAGTACTGCATCCGCCAAATAATTTAAGTAAAAGAAAAGGAGAGTGTTATATGTCTGAAGCACGTTATTCTGATATTACACCAGAAATTATGAACTTAGCAGAAATATGCATAAAAAACGGCCCAGTTGATCCTGAATTATATGTAAAATATGATGTTAAGCGAGGACTGCGAGATTTAAATGGACAAGGAGTTTTAACAGGTCTTACAGAAATAAGTGAAATTGTATCGTCAAAATTAAATGAAAAAGGTGAAAGTGTTCCTTGTCAAGGGAAACTGTATTATCGTGGATATGATATTGAGAGGATTGTTGATGGTTCCATCCAAAAGGGATATTCATGCTATGAGGAAGTTGTATATTTGTTACTTTTTGGCCAACTGCCAGATGAAAAACAATTAAAATCCCTAAAAGATATGTTGGCTCATTACCGTACACTACCAACCAATTTTGTTAGAGATATCATCATGAAAGCACCTAGTCGTGACATGATGAACACCCTAGCTCGTAGTGTTTTGACCTTATACTCTTATGATGACATGGGAGATGACATTTCCATCCCTAATGTTTTGCGTCAATCCTTACAACTAATAGCACTATTCCCAATGCTGTCAGTGTATGCATATCAGGCTTTCAGTCACTATCATGATGGAAAGAGTCTGGTCATCCATACTCCTCGGGCTGATTTATCAACTGCTGAAAACATTCTGCATCTTCTACGTGCTGATAGTAAGTATACTGAACTAGAAGCAAGAATATTAGATGTTGCTCTGTTGCTTCATGCAGAGCATGGAGGCGGAAACAACTCCACCTTTACTACCCACGTGGTAACATCCTCTGCTACCGATACCTATTCTTCTACAGCAGCATCCCTAGCCTCTTTGAAAGGCCCCCGTCATGGTGGTGCCAATATCAAGGTTGTACAAATGTT
This sequence comes from Clostridiales bacterium, assembly GCA_012512335.1. Classification (GTDB taxonomy): domain Bacteria; phylum Bacillota; class Clostridia; order Caldicoprobacterales; family DTU083; genus UBA5454. Next base: position 4,245 of record JAAZEK010000190.1, read on the forward strand.
TGAGGACATGAAAAAAAATGTAGCTGACTTGTCCAATGAGAATCAAGTAGCAGATTATTTAAACGCCATACTAGATAAGCAAGCATTTGATGGTTCTGGTCTGATTTATGGTATGGGACATGCTGTTTATTCTCTTTCCGACCCAAGGGCTGATATTCTTAAGGTCTTCCTCGAAGACTTGAGTGAAGAAAAAGGTCTAACTGATGAATTCAAATTATATAACACCGTAGAAAGGCTAGCAGCGGAGCTTATCGGTAAGAAGAGAAGGATTTATAAAGGTGTTAGTGCCAATATCGACTTTTACAGTGGTTTGGTGTATAGCATGTTAAACCTTCCTCTAGAACTATACACCCCTATTTTTGCTATATCCCGTATTTCTGGATGGAGCGCACATCGTCTGGAGGAGCTTCTTAATAATGGTAAAATAATTCGGCCAGCGTATAAGAGTGTTCTTCCTAGACGAGATTATACCTCGATTGGAGAACGCTAAATCTAATAGCTAGACAAAACAAGATAATTAGCGAGAAATTAAATTAAAAATGAAAAAACAAAAAGAAGAGCTTTTTATAGTTATTAGAGGCTCTTCTTTTTTATATATTTTATATCTTATTTCACTCACTGCTTATTACAATAATTTACTTATTTATCTATATGATTTCAAAACATCTCTATAGCTATAGCTGAGTTCAATACATGGAACTTAATCCATAGATACAACAGCTCCCTTGTATTGTTCCAAAATAAATTCTCTTACTTCATCGCTTTTTAGAGCTTCCACCAAGGCCTTTGTTTTTTCGCTATTTTCCTGACCTGCCTTAACAGC
>JAAZEK010000191.1 GCA_012512335.1 Clostridiales bacterium
AGTGCAAAATGCCATCTTGCCACCTAAGGAGTGTCCCATGATGACGATTCGGTTTTCGTCAATATTATTTTGACTTAGCAATAGATCTACTGCGCGCCTTGTATCCCAGATTAACTTACCAATACCAGTCCAGTTAGGATGATCATTCTTGATTTTATCAGCTGCAGCCTGCCACCATGCGAAACCGCAGTTGTTAACAGGCTCAGGGACTGTATTAAAAGGAAAAGCTTCGGTGCAAACAACGACATATCCTTGGCGCACCAAGTGGAGGCCAAATTGAATATTCTTCTCATCCTCAATCTGTTGTCGCTTTTTCAAGTCATATCCTGCCATGGTATCAGGATGGTAAAAAGGTACAATAGCACCTGGCCTTGGACTGGAAGAAGCACATGTAGGTTCCATTAAGAAAACTAGCTGCTCAGCATTAGGACCTGTCGATTGACGATACAAAGTCCCATGGAAGTCAGGATGTTCAAAGGTTTCCAGTAGTGTTGTTTTCTTTTCATAATCTGTAAATGAAGGTCTCCCGATGACCTCCTTCCATTGTGCAATCAATAAATCACGGCTTTCTTCCCAAGCCTCTATGGTATATGGTTTTGATTCATCGAATATAGGAGCTAGTTTGTCTCTACTCAATCTACTTCATCCTTCCTGAGCTAATATAGTATGCTATGAAGCTATTCGCAATAGTTTTTCTGAAACCATTCACTATGATATAGTGTGATTATACCAAATAATCAGCATCTGTGAAAAGAGAAATGGTGCACGGGTGGTGCACGGGGACGGCTCTCCTGCTTCATTTTCCCTAAAATAATAAATCATATGGAAGAAGCCTTTGCAGGAGCGATTATCAATCTTAGCGAATATCAGCAGAAAATGCGTTAAGCACCTTTCACTGTCTGAACGAAGTGAGTTTGGAAGGTGTAGGGTTTTCAGCTGAGATGAGCTCTAGATTGATTTGTGATGGCAACAGCGACTGGAATATATTTATTATTTTACTTACATGTAAATATGAAGCAGGAGAACCGTCCCCGTGCCTCACTTTGCCTCATATGAGTGAAGCAGGAGAACCGTCCCCGTGCTTCCCCGTGCTTCACTGAAAAATGATATCAGTCAAGTAAAAAGTATATTATGAGTAGAAAAGAGTATTGACTTCCTTTATAATAGGATCATAAGCTCTTTCTTCGCAACCAAAGATTTTTATTAGAGTTATAAAACGTATCCGCCTAGTTAAAGGAGATAATTCAAATGAATCTGGAACATCTTGACAAGGAAGAATATAAAGATGTACCTTTACTAAAAATGATTGACAACAGGCATGGGGATTTACCATTTTTTATCCGACGATATACTATGGGTAATTTTACTCCAGAATTACACAGACACGAGTATATGCAAATCAATTATGTCTATCAGGGAAAGGCAGAGCATGTGGTTAATAACCATCATTTTGAAGTAATTAAAGGGGACATATTTGTAATACCACCCTATATACCTCATATGATCGTATCCTCTGACGAAAGTTGTGCTGAAATTTTTGAATTTGAGTTCATGCCCAGCTTTATCAACCGAGACTTTAAAAACATTGAAAATGCAGAATCCTTCCTGGATTTTGCCTATATTGAACCCTTTCTGGTAAGTGAAAATCTGGTGAGACCGCGGTTAAATCTCCTAGGTGGCATACAAATTGAAGTAGAAGATATTCTAAATGAAGTTCTGAGGGAGTTCAATAGCAGAAAACCGGGATATATTTTATTGGTAAGGTCCTTATTATTGAAACTACTGGTTTTAGTCGGACGAGAATTTACAGAATTTCTAGAAAACGCTGAAGCTCGCCCCATCTATGACAGGCACAGAGATGCAATCCTCAACGCTGTAAAATATATAGATACGCATTATGCAGAAGACTTAAGTATGGAAAGGGTTTCCAAGGTATCAGCATTATCCCAATCCTATTTTTCTTATCTTTTTAAGAGTATTACATCGAAAACATTTATAGAATATTTAAATGACATTCGCGTTGCCAATGCTTTAGAGCTTCTTAGAAATACAGATAAGAAGGTAATAGATATATCCTACGAGGTTGGTTATAACAATGTAAACCATTTTAATAGAATTTTTAAGCGTCAGATGGGGATTACACCCCTTTCATATAGAAAGCAGGAAGAAAAATATTAAGGAGGACTTATTGTGAGTAAACTTGCATTATTTGGTGGAGAGAAAGCTAAGAAAACAGAATTTGGTACAGGCAAAAGATTTGGCGAGGAAGAGCTTCAGCAATTAAAGGAAGCCTTAGAACAAAACACTTTGTTTTACTGGTCGGGAACGAAGGTTAAAGAGATGAACAGGAAATTTGCTGAAATGTATGGAATGGGATATAGTGTGGCAACTTCTTCTGGTACAGCTTCCATTCATGTTGCTCTTGGAACAGTAGGGGTAACAGCAGGTGACGAGGTAATAACCTCTCCTATCACCGATATGGGAACAGTTATCGGAATTTTGTATCAAAATGCTATTCCGATATTCGCAGACCTGGATCCTCATACCTATAACCTTGATCCAAAATCCGTTGAGGAAAAAATCACAGACAAAACCAAAGCAATTCTTGTAGTACACTTGGCAGGAAATCCAGCTGATATGGATGCCATTATGGAGATAGCCAGAAAGTATAATATCAAAGTAGTAGAAGATTGTGCTCAAAGCTATATGAGCTATTATAAAGGAAAATTAGTAGGAACCATTGGTGATGTGGGCTGCTTTAGCTTAAACGATTTTAAGCATATTTCAGCTGGAGATGGTGGAATGGTTCTTGTAAATGATGAAGAAACCTATGTAAAGGCCTTCCGTTTTGCAGATAAAAACTATAATAGATTCTCTAAGGATCCAGATGCAACAAGAAGAATTGATTTCCTTGCACCTAACTACAGGATGAGTGAGCTTCAAGGAGCAGTCGGCATAGCACAGCTGGATAAATTGGAGTCCATTTGCGAGAGACGACATGCATATGGAGAAAGAATAAGTGAGGGCATCAAGGATTTACCAGGCATAAGCATTCCCAAAATAGAAGAGGGAAATAAGAGCTCATATTGGTTCTATATGTTTAGAATAAACGAAGAGGAAGCCGGTGTTAGCAGAAATGAATTCTCCAAAGCTCTTGCAGCAGAAGGGGTACCTAACCAAGCAGGCTACATTCCAGCATGTGTTTATGAATATGACATGTTTAAGAACAAAAATGCCTTCGACGGCACAGATGCTCCGTGGGGAAGTAAATACTACGGCAGAGAAATTGAATATAAGACAGGACTGTGTCCAACAGCAGAAGAAATTCTAAGCACTGCTATCAGACTGGTAGTTAATGAGTTTTACACCATGGAAGATGCAGATGAAGTAATTCAGGCGATCCGCAAGGTAGCGAATTATTATAGTAGCGAGAAAAAATGATACGAGATATGAGATGCGAGTAGAACGAAAAACCAGTTAGGGGAAGCAGCGGGACGGTTCTCGTGCTTCATAAGTATAAGGTTGCTCTTGTAGGGGCAGTGGACCCTGTCCGCTCAATTGCTTTTCCATGCTGCCAAACCCAAACCCATGCGAAGCAAACGAAGCATGAGGACAGTTTTCAATCGAAGCATAGTGACGGTTCTCGTGCATCCAAATTAGGATATGGAATAACCCAAATCCATTACAGAAAAGAGGGCTAAAATATATGATAATAGATGTTCACAATCATGCCGATTGGCATGGACACGATCTAAACAGTTTTTTAGATAACATGAAAAGATATAATATAGATAAAACTTGGATACTTAGTTGGATAGCTCCTTCTGACGAATATGATCCAAACACTATAAAAGCCTTTCCTGAATCAGGACCAGGTGGACCTGTTCCATTTGCAAGATGCTTGTCCTATGCAGAACGAGCACCGGAAAAGTTTGTATTAGGTTATGCACCTGATCCTAGAAGGCCGGAGGCAATTGATCAATTGCAGGCTGCCATCAGCATATACGGTGTACGTGTATACGGTGAACTCAAATTGAGAATGATGTATGACAATCCTGATGCAATACGAATGTACCGTTTTTGTGGTGAAAAGGGATTGCCGGTATTGGTTCATATTGATTACGAGTTTGAAACTGGTTATAGGTATCCACGACCAAATTGGTGGTA
>JAAZEK010000192.1 GCA_012512335.1 Clostridiales bacterium
GACCCGGGTGCCCGTGCCGCCTGAAAAGCGATTTCTTATCAATTTATTCACACATTTAATTCTATAATGTGTTCCGTTAATTTATTCTAAAATAAGGATTTTATATGGATAAAAGTAAGGTAATAGATGGACATCTTCATATTGAAGCGTTCTGCGGCGAAGAAGGGTCTTTTATTGATTCGTTTGAGCTTTATAGAGCTCAGGCAGGTATTGCAGCCTATAATATTTGTGCTATCCCTTGCCTAACTGGAAATTCTAACGAAATTTCAGCAGCAGCAAATAATATTCAATGTGCATTTGTCAAGCTTGCTCATCCAGATGTATTTGTCCATGCTTGCCTTGAGCATTTCGGTAAGGAGATACCAGAAACCCTAAATCCCGACTTTGATTATGTTACTCAATATCACGAATTGATGGAAATTGGGTTTGATGGCATAAAAATGCTGGAAGGGAAGCCCACATATCATAAAAAAATTGGTAAAAATTTGCTCCACCCTGAATTGATGCGTTTTTATGCTGAGGTAGAAAAGAATAAAACGCATGTTGTTTTTCATGTTAGTGATCCAGAAACATTTTGGGATCCTAATGCAGTTTCGGAAGAGCAAAAAAAAATAGGTTGGTTTTATGGAGATTATGGAGATGGGACCTTTGCTACATATGAGGAGTTGTATTGTCAGGCAGAGGCTGTGTTAGAGGCTTTCCCTAATGTATGCTTTACTTTTGCTCATTTTTATTTTTGTGGAGACAAGCCAGAAAAGCTTCAGGCATTACTAGATAAATATCCAAATTTATGTGTAGATATTACGCCAGGCACAGAGATGTATCACTCATTTGAAGCAAAGCATGATTTTTATCGTGATTTTTTTGAGAAGAATAGCAAGCGAATAATCGTAGGAACAGATGGTACACATCCACAGCCTGCACGTTTCCCAATTTGGTGTATAGATAGGTTATACCGTTTTATTGCGACGACAGATGTTGTCTCTGCTTTTGACGATAAGCTTTTAACCGGCTTAAATCTTTCAGAGGAAGCGTCGGAGAATATTCTTTATAAGAATTTTGTTAATAGGGTAGCTCCTACATCTAAGCCGATAAATAAGGCAGCCTTGAGTGCCTATATTGACAAATATTTGCCGACAATTAGCTCTCGAGAGACAGCTGCTAAGATAGAGGAGCTAGCTAAAAAGTTTTTAGCATAACAATTTGTCACCAAATAGATTGTAATTGTTCTACAATGTAGGCACGTTTAACTGACAAATTTAGGTTAAATTGCGTGTGCTGTTGCCAATTTTTTAGGGCTTAGTAGCTGAATAATGCTTTCAATATTGCAGAATTCAGAAATATACTTTGGTTTCTTTTTTAAGAGTTTTAGCCATTGTGACTTTGTTAGCTCATTCCATCTGTTGAAGAGGCAATGTGCTAGGTCATAGTTAAGTAAAATTAGCATCCAAGTTTCGGAGTTGAGCTTTTCCTTGCAGGCACAATCTTCAATAATAAGATGAGGCTGTTTGGTTAAAATATATTCCCATTCCTCTACACTTAATTTGCCAAGTGTGTGTATATGCTTTGTAAGCGTTGGCATTTTAGAGATTAAGTATGTTAAAGCGATGGGGGAGAAACTGCTAATGAACGGGTTTCTAAATTCATAAAAGAATTTTGGGTATTTAACAATTCTGGGCGTCGCCCGGTTCATCGAGAACACCGCGCGCACGACGGTGCATGTGAAGCGCTGGCACGCCCTGAAGTGGAAGCTCGGGATCAGCCCGGATCCCTATCCCGTCTGGGTGGGGGGACGCAA
>JAAZEK010000193.1 GCA_012512335.1 Clostridiales bacterium
ACTCACTCAATAATTTTAAACCCATGCTGTTGAAAAGCTATCCTAACTTTTTCCATGGATATGCCTTTCATACTAGCTCCCTTTGGAATAGTCATGAAACGGCCAGCAGTTTTTAACATAGCTGGATTAGCAATGCTATCAAAACCAAGTGACTTCATTATTTCAATTATCTCTGGATCATTCTCGCACAGTTCATATACAGTCTTAGACAAATCTATAAGCTTTTCCATTGTTCATCTTCCTTAATATATTTTGGTAGTTTCTGATTTTTCAAGTGAACTAACCCTGTAAATGCTCCCCAACGTTTTATGTTAAGTACACAAAGAAGCCCTCCGCAAATAGCAATAACACCCCACAGTAACACTGTTGTCGTCCAGCCAAAACTATCTGAAACAACTGCAATCGCATATGTAGATAGTGCAGCTCCAAGATATGTACAGGAATTTAAAACTCCTGAAACAAATGAAACAATACCAAATTTAGCATAATGCTTAGGCACAAAGCTTATTAAAAGAAGGTTTGTACCATTCATGCAACTAACCAACAATCCAAGCAATATGACAGTCAAGATGGGGCTTGATTCTCTAAAAATAGTCAATGTTACTGACATAAGGGCACAGATTCCAAATAATAGGGAAGTTAGTTTTAACTCATTCTTTACAAAACGTTGTCTTATCTGGGATACTACATTAATTGATATAATAGCAAATATGGGCAGTATTACCCCTGTTAATATGGAAATATTATTTCCAAGGTTAAAGGTCTCAGAAATTAATGAAGGAGTCCATGCAGATACGCCATCTCTAAGCATGCCTTGCAGTATTATAGCAAATAAAATCGAAACGAGCATGATTGACCAAGGGAATGAAGTTTTTTTCGTCTCTCCATTTTCTTCTTTCCTAATATTTAAGCTTATTATTGGGCACTGTATCAACCAAATACCGAGCATTACAGCTCCTGCAGCAGCAGAAGAGTAAAATACTGTTTTCCATCCACCTATATTTATCAGGATAGGTGCTATTAAATATATTAGAACATGTCCCAAATGTCCACTACTGGTTACTACGATACAGGCTTTATTGTAATTGTCAGTATCAAACAACTCACTCATCAGCTTAACCATTGGAGGCCACATAAATGCCTGGGCTAATCCATTTATGCTCCAAACTATAGTCATCTGCAGAATAGACGCACAAAATGGTATTAGGGCGTTCATTAAAACAGTAACTATCAAACCTAAGCCGATAATCCACTTAGGCTGTATTTTGTCTCCAGCATAACCACTTATAAGCTGGCCTGCTCCATATGCAATTGCCGTTCCCATAAGAGGAAGAGAAGCTGAGGCCTTAGAAAGTCTAACTGCCTCAATAATTTCTATAATTATGGTATTATAATTCAAGCGCGTTACATAACTTATTAAATAAGTAAATGCCAACAGAATTACAATTGAATTAGAATCACTCTTATCTATCTGTTTCAATCTACTATTTGTCCTTCCCATTCTTCCGGAATATCAGCATTAAACAATGTTGCAATTGTAGGTGCAATATCCTTTATACTAAGTCCTTCAATTTCTTTACCTGCTTCAAAGGGTTTCCCTAAAAAGAAGATTGGTATGGTCATATCTTCAGGGATATCCATGCCATGCATTCTGTCATGGCCACCGTGATCTGCTGTATAAATTATGGTAAACTCATCCCCCAGTTCATTGATCAATTCTCCAACCATATCATTGCACTCATTTATTGCACGCATATATTCGTCACTCATCCAGCCATGACCATGTCCGGCACCATCCGGCCAACCTAAATATAAAAATGCAAAATCAATATCACTGTTCTTAAGCATCTTCTTTGCTGTTTCAAAGGATTCTTTTGTTGCCGCTTCATTACCATATTTGTGTCCTGAAACATATACGCTCCTACATAAATTGTCTGGTCTTGTTATGTCTCGAAGTTCTTCCCAATTATAAAACATAGCACAATTCTTCCCTTTTTTAGCAAGCTGTTCAAAAAGCCCAGATATTGGTCTCATCTGGGGCACATAAGTGTTAGTTGTAATACCGTGCCTTGAAGGATCCACACTGTGAAACAGTGACATATGGCAAGGCAAAGTTACAGAAGGCATAACTGTCTGTGCTTCTATGCAATATGTGCCATTCCTCATTAAATGCTTGACTACCTTGTGTTCGGCAATAGAATCTGGCCTCATTCCATCACTTAATACCAATAATACTTTCATCATAATCATCCTTTCGTGAAATATAACCTCGTCCTCTTCCGATGGACGATAATTTGCTTGTATTTACATGTCTGCTTGTATCTACATATAAGTATTGACGCTAGTAACTGGTGAACCTTATCTACTTTTAGGCCCAGTAGCAACAGATACCAGTACCTTAAGTCTTGCATCTGAGCTTACGCATTTACCTGCAATAATATCTTCTTCTGTGAAGACTGCCATAAGTATTTCCCTATCAACATATCTTTCTCTGTCGTATACGATATATATTCTGCCATTCTCGTCTTGTACTCCATCAGGATACGAGACATTATTACGTTCATCAAGCAGAAGTGGTGCAGACCATGTCTTACCATCGTCATCTGAAAGCTTGGCAGTAAGGTTCTTTCGGCTATTATCCTCGCTATCGTGATAAACCAGCAACAATCGACCAGAGGATAATCTTCTAATAAAGAAACGACTATTTGGTCCCATTATACCGCTGGGCTCTCCTTTGGACCAAGTCCTACCAGCATCCTGTGAAAAGCTCTGACCAATGCCATACTTTGCACGAACTAACATCCATAATGTATTATCAAGCTTTTCAACCACCATATGTTCATCAAAAGCACGATTTTCAACATCTGCTCCGCCGCGCCATGTAAAACTGTTACCATAATCGCAGGACACGTATACATTTGATAAAACTTCATGGGCTACCTCAGGATGACTCTCAGTAGGCTTATGATACTTTGACGTCCAAACAGCAGCAGGAAACAGCCATTCTCCATTACTTAGAACTGTGGGCTTGTTCATCATAATACCGTTTGCTATACGCTTTGGAAGGCTCCATGACGGTGTATCTGCATCGGCATTTTCGCTTACTATCGCCCAAACACCGTCTCTGCCATCAAACATTGTTCTGGATTGCGCCCAAATAAGCCATATCCTACCCAAGGGATCAAGCCAAACCTGTGGGTCAAACACACGCATTTGAGGGTCAGGATGCTCAATAGCCACAACTACATCCTTCCAAGTTTGACCACCATCATCACTTTGAACCAAAATAACAAAATTACCAGATTCCTCTGTCTTCATTCCACTATAAAAAGCAACAAATAATCGCCCATTATCAGTGCGAGCCAAAGATGGGATACCCTGCCAGCTCCTGTTTTCCGCTTTAAATCTCGAATGTGCTGGCTTTATGTACACATTAGCGGCAGTTAGTGCAGAATCCATACTAATCATATATATACCCCCTTAAATTTGATTATGATACCGCTTCTTGCAGAACCTTAGCTATACTCTCTCTAATAATCAAGTCAGCTCTGTTGTCATAAGGTGTGGCAGAAAGATTAATTAATACCAGCTTACTCCCTTTATAATATTCAATCAGACCTGCAGCTGGATAGACTGCCAAAGAAGTACCTCCTACAATAAGCACATCAGCTTTTGAAATAGCACGAATCGCCTTATTGAGAATATCATCATTTAGCGTCTCTTCATAGAGAACAACATCGGGTTTTACAAATCCATTGCAAGTATCACATTTAGGTGCGCTACTGGTATTTAATATGTAATCAAGACTGAAACTCTTATTGCACTTCATGCAATAGTTTCGCTGAACAGATCCGTGAAGCTCTAATACATTTTTGCTGCCTGCTTGTTGGTGGAGACCATCTATGTTTTGAGTAATTACGGCTTTTAGCTTTCCCTCTTGCTCCAGCTTAGCTAATGCTAGATGAGCCGGATTCGCTTCTGCATCCTTATAAATCATTTGGCTTTTATAAAAATCATAAAATTCTTCAGTATGATCCATAAAATAACTATGGCTGAGCATATACTCTGGTGAATATCCATATTTGGACTTAGTTTTATAAATTCCGCTTTCACTTCGAAAATCGGGTATGTTGCTTTCGGTGGAAACACCAGCACCACCAAAAAATACAATATTTGAGCTGTTTGTTAGGATAGATTTTAAATCTTCTACTGACATACTCTCACCGACCCTTTCCTGATAGTAGATAATATGATCTATAACAGTAGACACGTAACTCTTATCATAAGTATATCATAAAAGAACCATGTAACTGATTCCTATTTGATGTTACTGTTCACATAAAAATAATAAATCATATGGAAGAAACCTTTGCAGGAACAGCGACTGGAATATATTTATTATTTTACTTCCTAGTGAACAGTAACTATTTAATCAGTGAACCCCCATTAGAAAGTTCTCAAACTTTTTTATATTTTCTTTGTTACCGACAACCACTATATTATCATTTTCTCTCAGCACCAGTTCCGGCGTTATATCAGTTGTGGTTTTACCATTGTGCTCGAGGGCAATGATATTTAGCTTATATTTTTGTCTTATCTTAGAATTAAGTACTGTCTGGCCATCTATCTTTTCCGACAGCTTTAATTCAGAAATGTTAATATTATCCCGCATTTCAATGGATACCAGGGTCTTGGACGACACTAGTTTGCTTGCCAAACGAATAGCCATATCATGCTCAGGATAAACTACTTGGGCTCCAATTTTCTCCAAAACAAGACCGTGCTCATAGCTAAATGCTTTTGCTATAACCCTGGGAACTCCCATGCTAATAACGTTAAGTGTAGTAAGTATGCTGACATCAAGTTTCTCACCAATGCAGACAATAACAGTTCCACAATTTTGAATCCCCGTATCCATCAGGGTTTCTCTATCCAAGGAAGACACTACAAATGCATTGTCAGTATAATTCCTGGCTTTTTTTATTTTGCTCTCATTTCCATCTAATACCAAAACTTCTTTGTCTGCTTCGGCTAGTGACTTTAACAAGGCCTCACCAAACCTTCCAAGGCCGATAACTCCAAATTCTATAATAACTTTCTGTTGATGCATCTTTTTCTCTCCTTTTTACCCTATGGTTATGGATTCTTCAGAATAACTTGCGCTGGACAAAGGTCTATACCACCAAAGCATGGCTACGGTAAGAGGACCTAAACGTCCAATATACATGGTTAAAATGATAATTACTTTACTTAAAACCTTAAGATCTGGTGTAATACCAGTTGACAGACCAACAGTACCGAATGCAGATACAACCTCAAAAATCAGCTGTATAAAGCTGTACTGTGGTTCCAATAGGCTTAAGAAATATGAATTAATGCAAACCAATGTCATGGCTAGCAAAGTTACAATAAAAGCTTTCTTAACAACTTCTTCGGGGATTCGTCTCTTAAAGGCAGTGTTATGTTTGTTGGTCACCATGCTGAAGGCACTGTTAAATATAGAAAATGCTGTTGTGGTTTTTATACCGCCACCTGTAGAGCCAGGTGAAGCGCCGATGAACATCAATATAGTCAGCAGAAACAAACCAGCATTTGTGAAATTCCCTACGGGATAAGTGCTAAATCCTGCTGTCCTAGCCGATGTGCTGAAGAAAAAGGCTCCCAACCAGCTAACATCCTCGCTTGCCTTCATCAGCAAGGTCCCTACAGCAAGTAAGGAAACTGTCATAGTAATAACCACCTTGGAATGCAGGCTGAATTTCTTGAAATTATGCTTGAATATAATTTCCCTGATAACTAGAAAGCCTAAGCCACCAAATATAATCAAGCCACAGGTAGTTAGGTTTAGTAAAATATTGTCCTGATAGGGGATTAAATTTTGTAAACCACCTAAGATATCAAATCCTGAGTTGTTTAAGGACGCTATGGAATGAAAAATGCTAATCCAAAGAGCGCGTAAGGGTGCAAAATCCTGTGAGAATACAATAAAGCTTAATATTATGCCAATACCTTCAAAACATAAAGTCATGATTAGCACAGACCTAACAAGCCTCACAATTCCTCCCATGGAATCCAAGTTCATAGCTGATTTCACTAGGGCCCGATCCTTAAAACTGACTTTTCCACCTGCAAGTAGAATAAGCCCGACTCCAACTGAGGTGACACCAAGACCACCTATCTGAATTAGTAGGGCAACAATAGCCTGACCAAATACACTAAAGGTATCGAGAGTATCAACTGCAATTAAGCCTGTAACACAAACAGCACTGGTTGAAGTAAAAAGAGCATCAATGTAAGATACATCAATCCCCTCTTTTTGAGCAATAGGAAGCATTAAAAGGACAGATCCAATAAGGATTACTGTTGCAAATCCCATGGCTATATAGTGCTCCGGACGCATTTTCTTACGACTTGAAATCATGCAGCATCCATTTCCTTCTATAATTATTATAAGTTTCTTCGTCTCAAGCTCTTCTGAATGACAATCCAACGATTATTTGCAGTAGAATCAAAAACATCTGTTTCACATTCATATTAGCACTTTCTTTATAAGAAATCAATCTAAAATTTAGCTTGTAATGGTTTCAATTATATCTTCTATAGTTATGCCATAAATCGCTTCTTGCATGCCATGATTTTTCAGTTTGCTTAAGATATCTTCCCTTTCCATACGGCAACCTACTAGCAGGTCTGCAATTAATTCAGCTTGCTCCGTCCCGAAAAAGTCACCCCAAATTTTCGCTGAAGCAATATGCCCTCGTCTTACATCCATGCCTATTACGATTTTTCCGCCATAAAAACGCCCTGTTTTTGTAATGGTATATTTGGGATTAGCTCCATAACTGGATTCCCATGTGCGAAATCTCTCGTTAGCAATCTCTTCAATCCTTAACTTGTCTTCCTTTGTTAGCTCATATTGTTTTTCACTGCCATCCATAACATATGAAATTATATGGTTTTTAAATTGCTCAGTACTCATTGGAGTTGGCAGATGCTCACTGATGTTAGTCACTCGTTCACGTATAGATTTTATGCTCTTCGATATGATTTTATAAGCATCTACAGTTGTGCTTTCCACCATTTGTTCTATGTTGGTTTCAAATAAAAGAGAACCGTGATGAACAGTATTTCCCTTCAACTTATATTGTGCATTTCCAGAAACCTTTTTGCCTTCAACAAGCAGATCGTTACGACCGTTGAATTCTGCCCTTACCCCTAAAGCTTTCATAGCTTGTACTAAGGGAGAAATGTACTCCTCAAAGTGGATTCCTGAGCTGTCACCATATGCAATAAAAGTAAACTGCCAACCACCCATGTCAGTGTAGATTGTTCCCCCGCCACTCATTCGCCTAACAACGTAGATGTCATGATCCTGAGCATATTTTTGATTGATTTCCTCTAGCGTATTTTGGTACTTGCCAATCATTAGGGTAGGCTTGGTCCTCCAAAATAGGAAAATATCCTCTTCTAGCTGCTTTTCTGCAGTAAAATAATATTCCAAAGCAAAATTATAGCTGGCATCTGTAGAATTTGTTTCAATGTATATCATGAGCTCTTTGCCTCTAACCGGATTGCATCCAAAGCTTCTGCTGCCCTATAAGAAGACCGAACTAGGGGAGAGCTTACAACATACGAGAACCCTTTTTGTAGCGCTGTTTCTTTTAGAGAATCAAATTCTTCAGGGGTTACATAACGCTCTACTGGCCAATGTTCATTGCTGGGCTGTAAATATTGGCTGATTGTCAGAATGTCACAGCCAGTAGCTAAAACATCATCCATCAATTCCTCTACCTGCTCCCGTGATTCACCGAGGCCTATCATAAAGCCAGTTTTGGTCAATATATCAGGCGCAAAGCGCTTACTATCCGACAGCACCTTCAATGATCGCTCATATCTTGCTTGAGGTCTGATTTTAGAGTATAAACTTGAGACAGTTTCCATATTGTGATTCATAACATCTGGCTCTGCCTGTAGTACGGTTTTTAGTGCATCCTCGTTACCTCTTAAATCAGAAATAAGAACCTCCACAGTTATATCAGGACAGCTTGCCTTCACTGCAAGTACTGTAGCTGCCATATGGGCAGCACCACCATCTGCCAAATCATCTCGTGTAACTTGAGTGATAACAGTATGGCGTAGATCTAATTTTTTTGCTGCCTCTGCAACATTTTTAGGTTCATCTGGATCCAACTGAATAGGAGTCGCACATGTTACATTGCAAAAACGGCAATTTCGAGTACAGTCACTACCCATAATCATAAATGTAGCCGTGCTATTACTATAACACTCACCCATGTTGGGACAACTGGCCTCCTTACAAACCGTGTTTAGCTTTAATTCCTTCATAAGCTTGGACATTTCATCCACAGCATCTTTATTATATTTTACCTTTAACCAATCGGGTTTCTTTTGCATATAATCACCGTTTCTGTTCTGTTTCCGCAAGTACAGCTCCTACAGCTGCCTCGTCTCCTTCTTCTACTAGCTGCCTACCCATAATCCCATCTTCTGTAGCTTCTACTTGACTGACAACCTTTTCAGTCTCTATTTCAAAAATAGGCTCTCCTTTTTTAAAAGCATCTCCTGGATCCTTTAGCCATGCACACAATACAGCTTTCTCCATGTCATCGCTTAATTTGGGCATTATAATATTCATATATGAATTTCCTCCTAAAATAGATATTTGTACAAATTGCTTAGCTTCGGAAAAGAAAGTAATTTTTGGCGAATATCATGAACAGAAAGCTTCTTTCCACATAAGGCTTCTTCCAAATCCGGTTCGTTTGGGTCTATGGAAAACTGCGTAATTATTCCATGCTTTGCTTGATATGAAACGGACATTGGTATTCCTTCCAATTCAAAGCTACGATTATAAGTAAAAGCTGGAGAATTACCATAAGTCCATTCCCATGATTTGTATTTTTCCTCAGCAAGGCGCTTAATCTGGTCATCCTCCTCTGGGGATAAGACCATGGTTTCCCAGTTAGAGCCCTGCTTAACTGCTTCCAGTATCATTTCACCAAACTCCTGGGTTTTAACTAGAGGGCTTTCCATATGGTCAATGATATTGGTAACTGGCCACGGGACAGATGGAATGCCTTTTGTTTCATAGTAACTACGTTGACCCTTTGTTAAGCTGGAGAGGGTTTTCAGGTCACTGTTATAAAGAAGGGTTCCATGATGAAGCACCCTGTTTTTTGTTATCTTTTGAGCACTACCTGAAATCTTCAGCCCATCTATGACAATATCACTTGTTCTGTTAAGTGAAACTGGTATAGCTAACTTACGTAGAATATTAATCATAAAATCCATGTATTTAGTATAATCCAACATTTTTGAATCTTTATCTGAAATAATTGTGTAATTTAGGTTGCCTAAATCGTGAAAAACCGTGCCACCGCCAGTAATACGCCTGACAATTGAAACACCTTGAGCATGAGCTTTAATAACATTTACCTCAGCAAAAATATTTTGATGACAGCCACATACAACAGCTGGATTGTTCCGCCATAAGAGGACAATTGTGCCTTCCTTGTAATTCTCATATATATACTCTTCAAAGGCCTGGTTGTAATATGGGTCATGTGAATTATTTGCTATATATATCATTGAACTTTCAATTTCACGTATTCTAATCTCCACCTTATAAGCTCTAACTTTCGACCTCTTGTATAATACCCCTGTCTTTGATTTATGTCAAAGTATAATCTATATGGATGGTGTAGAATTTTCAGCTGAGATGAGCTCTAGATTGATTCGTGATTGCAACAGCGACTGGAATATATTTATAATTTCACTTCCCAGTGAACAGTAACAACTCGTTTTACCTATGGCAAAACGAGTTCACTTTAATTAACTTATAAGCTTTTATATGTATTCAACTTAGTTTGAAGATCAATAAGGTGTTTTTTCTCTTCCTTTAGAAGCTTGCGAAAAGCGTCCTTGGCTTCTACAAACTTTGCATTAATTATCATTTCTGTATAAAAAAGAATGGAATCCTTCTCAGCTTGAATGCCAATTTTTAGCACTTCCTGAATATCCTCAACATTCTCCATGATTTCTCTTAGACGATCGTCCGACGGGAAAATGGAGCTTTCTGCCATAGCTCGCAAATATGCAACGACCTCAGGCTCGTAAAGGTATAAATCATCAAATTCATGCTTTCTTCCAGATAATTCATTATAGATTTCCCGGAATGTAGCGGCGTGCTGTCCTTCCTGTAAAGCCAAATCCTCCAGCATGGCCTTTGTATCCTCAGTAGTCGCAAGAGCTGTAGCCTGAGAATAAAAGCTTTCTCCCCGTTCTTCTATACGAATGGCAATCTCAAGTGCTTCTAAATCATTAAAATAGGTCTGTGTCATGATAAATCCCCCACTTTTCTTTAGGATTAAAACAAATGCGGCAGACGAATGCCATGCCGCAGTATTGTTTGTTTACCCTCCGCTAACGGGTAGGCATCTTTTAGTCTAACTCTTCAAACAAGTCCTTCTCTACGCCACATTCTGGGCATACCCAATCATCTGGTACATCTTCAAAAGCAGTTCCTGGAGCAACTCCATTTTCTGGATCTCCTAGCTCCGGATCATAGACATAACCACACACTGTGCACTCATACTTTTTCATTTTGTTTTTTCCTCCCCTTCTACCTTAGAACATATTGCTTTATATTTACGCAATACGAGTATTAATAATAATTTTACCCAGATAGAACGCAACGAAACATCTTTTTAAGTAAATATTTAAAATCATTAGCTTTTATCGTTTGCATCGTCACTTTTTTCATCTGTTTCGACAGCCTGATCCGTATCTTCAACCGTAGAGCTGTCAGTATTCTTTTCCGAATTTTTCGACTTTCTAAGCTTGGACTTAAGCTCTTCAACCACATTTTTTCGTTCTTGGACCTCAGCACATGCTTCATTGATTTCATTGCTGAATAATTGGCCCTGAGCAAAATCCTCGCTAACCAGTTTCCCTATTTTTCGATACATCCTCTTTATGGCGTCTTCTTGCTTTACTATTTCCAGATTAGCTTTTCCAGATTCCCAAATCTCTTCCGACTTTTCTCCTACTTGATTAATTACATTATCTAGGGTTTTACCAAGCTCACTAAAAAAATCCATACTTTCACCTCTTCGTTCATTCCCCTAATGCAAATAGTATTTGCTTATGTTTATCACAATAACCCTACTTTTTTATAAACCTTATCGAGTGTTCTACTTGCAAGCCTCGCAGCGTCTTCTGCACCCTTTTTCAAAACATCATTTAAATAATCTTTGGAATTCATCAATTCCTGGTAGCGTTCCTGTACGGGCCTTAACGTCTCTGCAACAGCTTCACCTACTGAAACTTTGAAGTCGCCATAGCCTTTCCCCTCAAATTCCTCTACTATTTCTTCCAGTGTTTTACCACTTACGCTGGCATATATGGATATCAGATTGCTGATGCCTGGTTTTTCTTCAAGATCATAGCGTACAACTGCTTCCGAGTCAGTTACCGCACGCTTAAATTTCTTTACAATCGTCTGTGGAGGATCCAGTAATGATATATAGGAATTCTTATTTTCATCAGATTTTGACATCTTGCTAGTTGGCTCTTGTAGGCTCATTATCCGTGCGCCTACTTTAGGAATATAGGGCTCTGGTATCTGAAACACATTACCATAGACACCATTGAATCGCTCAGCAATATCACGGGCAATTTCCAAGTGCTGTTTCTGATCATTGCCAACAGGAACAAGATCAGTCTGATATAATAAAACATCAGCTGCCATTAAAACTGGGTAAGTAAATAGTCCAGCGTTTACGTTTTCTTCATGCTTAGCGGACTTCTCCTTAAACTGTGTCATTCTATTCAGCTCGCCTACATAGGTGTAGCAACCAAGAACCCAATTAAGCTCGGCATGAGCACTGACATGGGATTGCATAAACACTATACTTTTCTCTGGATCAACTCCACAAGCCAGATATTGTGCTAATAAAGACATTCGTTGCTCTCTTAATTCCTTAGCCTCATTGCGAATTGTTAAAGAATGTAAATCAACTACGCTATAAATGCATTCATATTCATCTTGTAGAGCCACCCAGTTCCTCATAGCTCCCAAATAATTCCCCAGCGTAAGAATTCCCGTAGGCTGCATACCACTGAAAATTCTTTTCTTTTTTGTCATAAACACAGTCACTTCCTTATATCTTAATTTCCTGCCCTCATTGGTTTATTTACTTGTTTGTTATATACCCCAGTGAGTTCTATCATCAATTATACATCGATTAATTACCCAGTTCCCTGAAAATCTTGTTCTTTACCTATTGTAGCACTTTCGTTGTATTAGATTCAAGTAGTGACTAAAAGTAACAACTTATTTGTTACACTTCCGCTACTGTTCACAGCTAGCCAAATAAAATAAAAAACATATTCCACTCACTGTTGCGCTCACGAATCATTCCCGCAAAGGCTCGTTACATATTATTTTTTATTTTCAAGCTGTGAACACTTCCAATTTAAAAAGAGGCGTTCTCCCATAGGGATAACGCCTTATCTATTGTAGATTCCTCCATAAACTCGGAGTTACAAGATTTAATTGTTATAGTAGCATAAATTGCAGCAGTAGTATCAGAATCAGCCCTGGAATCCCTAAGAATCCTACCGTGAGAGCTGTAGCTGGGTTCAGTGCAATAGAAAAACCTATTAAGCCCCCAACTAGATTCAACAGCCACAACACAACTCCGCCAATTACTCCGTTGAGCAGAAACCGAAATAATAGCTTTAGTGGAACCAGAAGAAGCCAGCCTAGCAGATACAATAATATCAAGCCCAAGGCATAAGCAAGTATTACATCAAAAGGAATTTCCAAACCCATCATACCACACCCTGTATCTATAATTCAGAACGGAGGACCGTTGTCCACCTATCTCTTAATTAATACATATGGTGTATTGCATTGTTTTATGACAAGGCAATATCATTATTTCCTTCTAATATTCGCCTGTCCTCAGCACCTTCATTTCTTGCTAGCTTAAGCAAATACATATACTTTCTTCTTGCTGCTTCCAGCTTATAAATAGAAAAATCAACCAGATCCGGCTCGCTCACATTCTCAAAATATATTTGAGCTGCATGCCACTCTTCTTTTGCAGCACGAACTGAATCTATTAGCTCCTGATTTTCCTCATTATGTCGTTTATTATCCACTCGTTTATTATCCACTGGTTTTTCATCTAGCTTATTAGAACCAAATATAGACAGTAGGTAATTTTTCATATCATCAACTCCCACAGATAAAGTATCTATAGTATTACCATATTATTCTGCAGATAAACTTGTTATACATGAGAATGAAAAGCTATGAAAAAAAGCTTGACAAGAACTAAACTTATACTGTATTATTGTATTAGGTACTTAATACAGTAATGCAAAGGAGTGATGAAATGTCATGGGAGTTGAAGTCTGACCGACCTATCTACGCACAGCTAATTGAGCAGTTGGAGCTCCAAATATGTTCTGGTGTCTATCCACCCGGCTCAAGAATGCCATCTGTTCGCGACCTTGCCCAAGAGGCCTCAGTTAACCCTAACACCATGCAAAGGGCATTAGCTAAGCTTGAAGAAGACGGTCTACTATACACCAATCGGACCAGTGGCAGGTTTGTCACAGAGGATATAAATAGAATACGTGAAACTAAGAGCAAGCTAGCTCAAGAGCAGATAGAAGAATTTCTACAGAAAATGACAGATCTAGGCTTTGAGACAGGCGAAATACTGACTATTATTAAGAAAATAACAGAGGAGTTGAAAAAATGAGCAATCTATTAGAGTGCAAAAACCTTACTAAAAGCTTCGGCTCTACCAAAGCGCTAAATAATGTAAGCCTTAGCATTGGCAGAGGAAGAATTGTAGGACTCTTAGGCCCCAACGCCAGTGGGAAAACTACTTTTATAAAATTATGCAACAACCTGCTTACCCCTAGCAGTGGAACTATTCGAATAGGAGGATACGAACCAGGCGTTGATACTAAAAAAATTGTATCTTATCTTCCAGAGAGAAACTATCTTAATGATTGGATGAGGGTTTCACAGCTTATCCAATTATTCCAAGACTTCTATGAGGATTTTAATAGGGATAAGGCATATGACATGCTGAATAAGCTGGGGCTTAATTCCAAGGACCGACTTAAAACTATGTCAAAGGGTACCAAGGAAAAAGTCCAGTTAATTCTGACCATGAGCCGCGAGGCACAGTTATATTTGCTAGATGAACCTATTGGTGGCGTGGATCCAGCAGCTCGTGATTATATACTAGATACTATTATCAGGAATTATAGCGAGGATTCAACGGTTATAATATCTACCCACCTAATAGCTGATATAGAAAAGGTTCTTGATGATGTAATTTTTCTTAAGGAAGGACAGATAGCGTTAGCTAAAACCGTTGATGAAATTCGAGAGGAATCCGGTAAATCCGTAGATTCTCTATTCAGGGAGGTATTCAAATGTTAGGAAGACTTATGAAATATGAAATCCAATCCACAGCGCGCTTATTCATACCACTTTATGCAGTTTTATTGGTTTTCGCGTTGCTGAACAGATTTTTAAATCCCTTTGAGGTTATGGAGACATCTGTAAGCTTCAATTTACAATCAATATTTCAAGCGCTAAGCGTTACTGTCTATTTTATTTTGATAGTAGCTATCTTCGTTATGACTTTATTCATTGCTATCCAAAGGTTCTATAAGAATCTCTTAGGCGATGAAGGCTATCTGATGTTCACCTTACCCGTGAAGACTTGGCAGAATGTTACAAGTAAATTACTAACAGCTATTATGTGGTATATCCTAAGTGCTATTGCTGTGATTTCCTCAATTATAGTAATGGTTGGTCCAAAAGATTTTTTTGAGTTTTTACCTAATATAACAGAAGCTATCCGAAGAGGTTTTGGTGATGCTGGTTTTATAATTCTACCATTATTTGTACTAGTCCAACTGATACATGGCACCTTGATGATTTATGATGCTATTGCTCTAGGGCATTTATTTGGAAAACAAAGACTACTGGCTTCCTTTGGAATGTATATAGCTCTTTACTTTATCACTCAAATCATACTAGTCATTGTTATATTTTCATTAGGAGGCACCATCTTTGCATCCCTTATCCATTCAGCGGAACCAACAGGTACACAGTTACTGACCTTTCTTGGGATGATAGGCATCGTAGCAGCACTTTTATCAGTTGCACACTTTGCTATAACTAATTATATCTTAAAGAATAAGTTAAACCTGGAATAAATTTTTTAATTGGAGTGTTTTCATTCTAGTAAAGGCATAAGATTTCATAACTCTTATGCCTTATGAATTGGTACCTAACCTACATATATTATTGAATCCTGAGTTTTTCGACATCTTCTATAGACAATCCTGTTTTTTCCGATATTGTTCGAATATCAAGGATACCCAGCAGACTTTCGGCAATTTGAATAGCCTTCTTTCTTTCACCTTCTTCTCTTCCTTCTTCCCTCGCACCGGTAATCCTGCTTATCTCATCATGTATAGCCATTTCTCTAGCCTCATAATATCTTCTAATTTCATCATAACTTCCCAACTGCTTTAATACCTCTTCTGCTCTTGCGATGGCAGGTTCCTCTCTTTTTGCCATTTCTAACACCTCCTCTGGTGAGTCCTCTATGAATACCATCCACCTATCCAACGGTTTACTCATGTCCGGCTGTGCCTTCCTAAATTTCGGCAATTCAAGAAATCTAATCTCTAATACATCCGTTAACTTGCAGTTTTTATTTGAATCCTCCCATAAATGAAATACAGTACTATATTCTTCTGTTCCAATATAGTTGAAATCTAAAATGTTGATGGTAATTGTCTTCTTAAGATCATTATATGGCTGTCCTTCCTTCAGCTGTTCCGTAAACATTTTTGACCAGTAGAATAATGTCCTTTTATCCATATTAAACTGGTTTATCAGCTGCACTTCTATATTTATATTTTCTCCCTGTTTTGTTCTGGCCCTGATATCCAAAATACCTAGCTTGTCTTCCATACTATCTCTTTTTAACTCTGTGCCGTCAAGCACCTCTATGTCCTCAAGCTTCTTCAAACCATCCAATTCCAGTACAGCATTTAAAAAACTAATCAATAAGTCTTTGTTTTTACTTTCTCCAAATATTTTACGAAAGATAAAATCGTTTTTTACCTTTAATCTCTTCATTTGAATCACTTCCTAACTCTATTTTAACACAAATCCCATAATACGACAATCAATGTTTTCGATACTGTGACAATATGAATGGCTTTACCAATATAACTATCCACAGACCTTTATCCTTAGAAACCATAGATAATGTTTACCCAGATAGTTTTTTTATGGCAATGATTTGATTAGATGAAATTCTAAAGGGCTCAGGTGCTTCATTGCTCTTTACACTGAAGATTATTATGTCCTATCTATGCTGTTTTACTGAAGAAGATAGTATCCCTTAACTTAATTATTGAAACTTAGCAGAAGTACTGATAGTATAAATGTATAAGATAATTGGTAATAGAGGGGGGGCACGCTGATGTTTTTGATTACTCTTTCAACAGATAACGATAACGCAGATAGTGATAAAATCGAAAGACTATATCACAAATATTACCGCCTCATGTACTATGTAGCCAACAAAATACTACAGGATAATTACCTAGCTGAGGATGCAGTTCAAACTGCCTTTCTAAAACTAATACCAAATCTTCATAAAATTGAAGATATTAACAGTCACAAAACAAAAGCTTTCGTGGTTATAGTAGTTGAGAATGTTGCTAAGCGAATGTATACGAAAAGGAGAAAGATTAATACTATGGCGCTTGAAGAATTGGAATATCAGATTTCAGATAATAGTAATGAGCTAGAAGCATTGATTTCTGATTTGGATTTGGAAAGTATAGTGGAACATATGAAGAAGCTTCATAAAAACGATAGTGAAATCCTTCTTCTTCGATATGTTCATGAGATGACAAGTAAAGAAATTGCTCAATTGCTTGACGTAAAGGATGCCGTTGTTCGAAAACGTTTGGAACGGGCTCGTAATAGGTTAGCAGTTCTCTTGGAAGGTAGTGGTTATTGTGAAGAAAAATGAATCTATTAACTCAAAATTGACAGAAGCACTGACATTATATCAAGAGGAACTACTATCTTCATTACCAGCAGATGATGAATTAGAAGATTATGTTTTTTCTGCAAAATTCGAAAAGAAGATGAAAAAGCTAATTAAGGCACAAAGAAAACCGTATTATAATATGACTAACACTATCAGTAAACGGGTTGCCATTATCATTATTACAACTCTTATTGCATTGTCTACAATGGTTATGAGCACTAAAGCCATGCGTGATCCGTTGGTTCATTTTATTGTAGAAACATACGATAGGTTCTCCATGCTTATTTTTGATAACGATAATACAGATACTAAAATGAATAAAATCGAGGAATTCTATATCCCTCAGTATATGCCAGATGGATATGTTTTGGCATCACAGAATGACTATGGTACTGTAATCATATATGAATATGAGAATGAAGACGGAAATATATTGGCATATGAACAATATACTTTGGATTCAAACAATATCATGATTGATACAGAGAATACAGAAACACAATCAGTAAAAATAAATGGTTTTGCAGGGATATACTTCTATAATAAAGGTTACCATAATCTCTTGTGGGAT
>JAAZEK010000024.1 GCA_012512335.1 Clostridiales bacterium
CACATAGCCTATATTCTCCCTCAGATATTCTACGGAATAATCGTTAATGTCTTGACCATCAATCAGAATTTGTCCAGGCTTAACATTATGAAGCTTCAACAACAAATTTACTAAGGTGGTTTTTCCGCTTCCCGTACGTCCAATAACCCCTAATATCTGGCCTTTTTCCAGCTTAAAGGAAATATCCTGTAATGCATATTCCTTATATCCAGTATAAACAAAAGATAGATTATTGAACTCTATATTTCCTTCCAGCTTTTCCGCTTCTTCTTCAGTAGTAGGTAAAGCATCATCTATAATTTCAGGTTCTATGCCGAAAATTTCTTCCAACCTATTGAAAGATGCCATCCCTCTTTGAAAGACGTTGATGACACGACCTATAGAGACAACGGGCATCATAATCATGGTTAGGTATCCGTTAAAGGCAACAAAGTCGCCTAAAGAGATTTGACCTGTTTTAACAAGTGAGCTTCCGTAGATCAAATTGATCATAAAGCTTATGCCAAAGAATAGCTGAATCAAGGGACCCATAAGAGCAGATACTCTAACCAGATCGATGTTTGATTGTTTCATTTCTTGATTCAGAACTTCAAATCGATTGACTTCGTCCTCTTCCTGTACATAAGTCTTAATAACCCGAATACCTGATATGTTTTCATTTATTCGATCGGATATGGATGCGAAATTTGCTTGAACCTGTCTAAATTTTTGTCGAATATTAGTACCCACATATATAATAACAATCATAATAATAGGGACAGGGAGAAGAGCAAATAATGTGAGTCTTGGATGAACAACCTGTACCATGGAAGATACAGAAAGCAGGCTCATAGCCAAGCCATTTAAGATAAGAGCTACGCCTGGCCCAAAGCTTTGCCGTATTGCACCGATATCGTTTACAGCATAAGCCATTAAATCTCCAGTTTTTCGTCTACTGTAGAAATTAACAGACATCTTTTGCAGGTGCTTAAGCATTTCCATACGAAGAAAGCATTCCATATTTCGAGAATTTCCCATAATAAAATATCGCCAAATGAAACGTGTAGCAAAGACACCTAGAGCAACCAGGACCATTAAACCAATATACTTCAAGACTTCCTGTTGAATAATAACTGGAGTATCCAACAGGTCAATAACAATGCCTAAATATTTTGGAGCTAGGGTCGCTATATAAACGTTGATTAGTAGAAAAATAGCACCCCAAACATAGTTAAGCCCATATCTCCTAAAAAACTCGGGAATTATCTTTTTTCTCATACAACCTCCACATTTACCTTTAAGAATCCTGCTATAATAATGCACTTCATGGTATTTCAAGGCAGATCTAATTTTTGACCTGCCTTAGCAATATATTAATATTATAGCATACTTATACGTATAAATGAAGTGATTTCGTTACTGTTCATTGGGAAGTAAAATAATAAATATATTCCAGTCGCTGATTTCCAACGAATTCATAAAAAATACGACATCATACTGGCGATGCTTTCTCTATTGGGGTATAATGAACACAAGAATATTTTTGAAGTAAGAGTTTTACAAAGAATTACTGTAAATATCAAAACTGGATTGGATAGGGGAATAAAACGTGAAAATTGGATTGATTGGACTACCGATGACTGGCAAGACCACCTTTTATGATTTACTGACTGAAAACCATGGAAACACCTCTGCTTCATATAAGTCTGAGGCAAGCATAGGTACCGTTAAAATACCAGATTCGAGAATCGATTACTTATCTTCTGTGTATAAGCCCAAAAAAACAACATATACAACTTTGGAGATTACTGATATTCAAGGAATCACTCCTGGCTCTTCAGGGAAGGGCTCATCTGGTTATCACTTCTTGGAAGCAGTGCGGCAGGTGGATGCTCTGGTTCATGTAGTGCGTGCATTTCAAAATGATGAGATTATCCATGGGCAAGGCGACATTGATCCCATAAGAGATATAGAGACGGTCAACCTGGAGCTGTTATTTGCCGATTTAGCGGTAATAGAAAACCGCATTAATCGTATAGAGACTAGTAAAAAGATAACAAAAGAGAATGAGCAGGAGCTTATTGTACTAAATAAGTGCAAAGAATGCCTGGAAAACGAAAAACTCATTAACAGCCTTGACTTATCCGATGAGGAAAAGCCCTTCCTGAAAACCTTTAATTTTTTGACGGAAAGGCCCATGATACTCTTGGTTAATATGGACGATGAGCAATTTGTTTCTGGTGATTACCACAATAAGGATCAAGTCGTTCAATATGCTTCAGCCCGCAATATACCGTTAATTGAGGTATGCGCAAGGACAGAACTGGAAATAAGTGAGCTGGAAGCAGAGGACAGAGAGATGTTTATGCAGGATTTGGGATTGACAGAAACCGGATTAAACAAGCTTGCTTCAGCTGTCTATGAGCTTTTAGGTCTTGCTTCTTTTCTTACTGTTGG
>JAAZEK010000194.1 GCA_012512335.1 Clostridiales bacterium
AATCCAGAAAAAGTACAATTATACAACGGAGGAAAATACGATACGAAAAAATATATCAAGCTGTTTGCCAACGATAAGGCGGGAAAGGCAGGACGATCTACTTGGTATTTAACTACCCTTGACAACATTCCAGAAAATAAAGAGCTAGTTTCAGAATGGCAAGTGACTGTATCAAGTGCCAATGCGGGAGGACAAAAACGAGATAACCAAATTGCCATTATTGATAATAATAGTGCCTTCGCAAGGTCACGCTTGGCTTTGAAGTCGTTCAAGACGAAAGAGGAAGCTGAGAATTTTTTCGAGTATGCGACTTCAAAGTTTATAGAATATGCTTTTTTGCTAACAGATGAAAACTTAAGCTCATTAGCTAAGCGAGTGCCTGACATTGGTGATTACAAATCCTCGACATCGCTGATTGATTTCACAAGTAATATAGATGAACAATTATATTCGCTTTTAGGATTAACAGAAGATGAAATCGAGCATATCGAGGAGACACTTACAAACCTAAGATAGCATTTTTAATGAGCTCAATTGAAGTATGGGAGCGGGTCACTCACTTCATTTACCGATTAATTTGATGGGAGCAAATTAATACAAATAAGTGTTGAGTTAAAGGTATTAGAATCGGAGTATGAGATGAAACAGGGTCTTTACGAGCTCTTGGTTAATGAGCTTGTAAGTCAATATTTGAAAAAGAATGAAAATGAAATAATTATTGATATTGAAGATATCGATAAAGAAGAAGCAGCAATCATAATTGCCGATTATTTGCATGAAGTAACTTTACAAAAGCTCCTAGAACTTTCGCCTGAAGTGGATGAACAGATTGAGTTTGCCAATAATTTAATTGAGCACTTAGATTTAGATACAGATATTTCGACTAGTGACCTAATGATTACGCCACAGGGTCGACAGCTTTTTTCAATCCATTCCAAAAAGAACATGATTGGAACTGAAAAGCCAATACGACCTTTAAGCTCTGTTGCCTGCAACTCCATTATTACGGGTGCGCGGCATGAACCCTCCCTGGAATCCGAACTCAATCGAGAAATTGCCTCAGCAGACCGCATTGATTTTTTAGTCTCTTTTATAAAGTGGTCTGGCTTGAGGCTTCTTTTGGATGAGCTAAGAGAATTTACTCAAAGAGGCGGACAGTTAAGAATCATTACTACTTCCTATATGGGCGCAACAGATGCCAGGGCTGTAGAAGAATTATCCAAGTTGAAGAATACAACCGTCATGATTTCTTATGACACCAAAAGAACGCGTTTACACGCTAAATCCTATATCTTTTATCGAGACACAGGCTACGATGTCGCCTATATCGGCTCTTCCAATATGTCCAATGCTGCTTTAACCAAGGGCTTCGAGTGGAATGTCAAAATTGCAGAAAAAGATTCTCCTTTTGTATTTAAACAGATGGAAGCTCAGTTTGATAGCTACTGGCATTCAGCAGATTTTCAGATGTATAATTCTGAGGATTTCGAGGAGTTGAATTTTGCATTAAGGGAAGAACGTGGCGAATATAGTACAGAAAAAATGCCAGCTCTTTTTACTATTAGGCCTTATGCTTTTCAGCAACAAATTCTTGAAGCCTTAGAGGCAGAAAGAGAAGTTCATGGCAATTACCGAAATTTAGTAGTAGCTGCCACAGGCACAGGTAAGACGGTCATTTCAGCTTTTGACTATAAGAATTATGTTAAGAAACATCCGCTTGA
>JAAZEK010000195.1 GCA_012512335.1 Clostridiales bacterium
ATCCAAAACCGCTTGCTACTATTCAAATGGCTTAGTTATCTTAGATTTTCCTTTGTCTCTGGTCTCTTAATTCTACAATATCTAAGTATAAACTCCAAAAAATAAAAAAAGACCCGGGTTTCCCCGGGTGCTTTTGTATAATGTTATTATTCTTTTACTTCTGGAATACCTCCAAGAGATGTAAATATGGACAATATTCCAGCTAATGCTGACGCACTAGCGACCATCGGCCAGTTGATGTCCGACATAAAAGTCCCGGTAGCAAGCAACGCCCCGGCTGTTTGGGCGACGGTTTTCAACGCCCTTATTCCAGCAGCTTTAATCCATTTCTTAGACATATTAATCCCCTTTCTATCCTATAATTTCTCTTGCTAGATTTTGCACTCTTGCAAGCTCGACTTCCAAACTTGCCACTTTAGCTTGTAACTCTTTTACCTGTGGATCGTCTACAGGCTTAGGAACTTCCAGCATCATTTCAATGATTCTAGCTCTTGTTATAGGACCGATATTGCCGTTCGGATTTTCTAGGTTTTCTGCTTTTTGGAAAGCTATAACTGCATTCAGAAAGCCCTTTCCTGGTCCAAATTTACCGTCTATTGGTCCAGTGTAGTAACCCCTAGCCTTAAGAAATTCCTGAACCAGTTTAACATCTTCACCTGAATCTCCATGCCTCAATGTTCTCGTTAACATTAACTCACCTTCCTTTTTTCCATTTCCGTAGAAATTTGATATAGCTTCCGCTTCTGCTACAGCCAGCTTCTTCAAATTCTCATCCACCACCAAAAAAGCAGCATCCCTTACATTGGTATGAAACCCATGCTCAACGAGTAAACCCGCTTTGCAACCCACTCTTATAGCGTTTCGCAGAACCGAGTTCCTGTCCTCGCCTTTACGAGATGCGCTCTCCCACACTTGCGTCCCTCTATAGTGATGACCCATGAGCTTAGAAATACGATTACCCATATCGTCGCCAAGAGCTTTAATTTCAGGAGTAGATATTGTTCTGAAAATCACCGTGCCAGTTGTTTTCTCATGAGAGCCATCAGACCTAGGCGCTAAAGCGTTGCTGTGTAATGACACCACTAAATCAAAGCCTTTTGCCATCTTCCCACGGTCTGCAACATCATGAAAGTCTCTCAGGTTAGGCCGAGTGTTCTTAACATAGAAACCACGCTTCTCTAGCTCTGGTTGCAAAAACTGAGCCAACCTCCACATCTGGGTGCCCTCATAATAACCCTTTTGCGTAGGGTACGGATTACCGTTCCAGGCATGGCCAGGGTCTACCAATATCCTAATCATTTGATCACGCTCCCTCCTTATCACTTCTTCTATTTCTTCTTACTATATATATTTCATTTGATTAACCATAAGGTACTATATTCTAAATACAGTATATATGTTCATATATATGTTTATATATCATAATTAGTTATTGTATTTATCATCAAATAGATATATACTGTTATTCGATAAGTTTCATGTTTAATGAAATATTATTCGATTTAGGCGGTGAATTATTATGTATAACAGTATGACTATTTTAAAAAACAAGTACGCTGACTTATCTAAGGCAGAAAAAAGTGTGGCGGATCAGATATTTGCAGCAGCGGATTCGGCAGGGATGCTGTCGGTAGGAGAATTGTCTGACAGGGCGGGTGTGGCTCCGTCCACCGTTGTCCGTCTGTGCAAAAATTTGGGGTTTTCAGGGTTCGCACAATTTAAAATTGGCTTATTATCCGCACGAAGGGATGAACCTACCCTTCTTCCTGCGTTGTCCCGTTCCGATGATACTCGTGGGATCTTTCGAAAAGTATTCGAGTCAAGTGTATGCACTTTGCAAGACACTTTGGATATGCTTGACCCGGCGATGATAGAGCGTGTCGTCAACTTGATGAATAATGCAAAGTCCATCACTTTTTTTGGAGTCGGAACCTCGGCAACAATTGCGATGGATGCATACTATCGATTTATGCGTATAGGACGTCCAGCATTTTTCGCAATCGATAATCACATCATGAGAGTATCTGCTTCCCAAATGAAGGCGGGAGACATAGCTGTAGCATTATCACACAGCGGAAAGACAAAAGATACAGTGGAAACACTGCGGATTGCCAGACAGTCAGGTGCACAGACAATTGCGTTGACGAGCAATGCGGACAGCCCCATTTGCGCTTATGCCGACGAGGCAGTGGTGGTTTATTCAGATGAGATCCGTTATCCAATGGAGGCGGTATCTGCCCGAATCGCCCATATTGCAGTGCTGGATGCGCTGTGTGTTTGTTTATCGGTTCAGGATTACGATACAAGCTTAGAAAGAGCACAAACCATTCTTGATTTGTTTCGACCACTCAGACAGGAGAAAGCAAATGAATAAGTCGCTTAGGATTTCTTCACGTCAAATACTCGTTCTTTGTACCATAGCCTATGCGTCGATTTATATCGCCCGCCACAACCTATCCATTGCTTCACCTCTATTAACAAGCGATGGTTATATGACTGTGATGGAAATTGGGCTGATGGGTAGCATATTCTTTGTAATCTACGCTGCTGGTAGATTTGTTAATGGATATATTGGCGACATGCTTTCTCCGAAAAGGCTACTAGTGGGCGGATTAGCGTTGGTGGCGACAACAAATGTGGGCATCAGTTTCCTTCCACCTGCGCCTAATATCCTGAGTTTGTGGGGGATAAATGCGCTGGCACAATCTATGCTGTGGGGACCCTCACTGCGGATGGTAAATGAAGCGTATATTAATTCCCCTCATAGTCGCTTGGCTGCTATTGTTTTGTCGACTAGTATCGGAATTGGCAGTCTGTTAGCCATCGGACTATCATCATTACTGGTTAAAGTCGGTCTTTGGTCCTTATTTGCTGTCCCTGGATTGATAGTAGCAGGCATTTGTCTTTTAATGACACAGCTACCTAACTCTGAAAATCGCCCTGTTCAATTTAACTTGCGACAGACCCTTCTCTTATTCAAAAAGAAAGGTATCATATGCATGTTATTTCCATCCTTTGCACATGGAATGATTAAAGAAAACCTAGTACTGTGGGCACCATTGTTGTTTCTGAGTATATATGGAATCGACCTTACCTCAGCGGCATTGTTTGTTTTTATGATGCCAGCGGCTATGCTGCTGGGGCGTTTGATATATCCCCTGGCAGAGCGGCTGTGCTCTGGAGACGAAAGACTAGTGAGCATGCTAGCGTTTGGATTTTGCATCTTATGCCTTATACCCTTCGTCTTTCTAAACCTTCCTTTAGCATTAGCTGCCACACTTTTGGCATTGGCGATGCTTGGAATCTCCATTATAAATGTAGCATTTATGGCGGTATATCCCATACGATACGGGAAAAGCGGTCAGATATCTATGGTAGCAGGTCTACTTGACAGCATTTCATATGTTGGTTCAGCAGCAGGCTCGGCGCTATTCGCTTGGATCATCATCCAATTTGGATATGCTCTGATGCTTGGTATTTACATCATAATATGTCTTGTGTCAATTGGTAGTATGCTACCGTTGATAATAGAAAATATAAAACAGAGGAGGCCATTATATGTCAATAAAAAGAACGTTGATTGAGTCTGGCAAATGGTATAAAGGAAACACTCATCTTCATACTACCTTGTCAGATGGAACCCTTGAACCCGCAGAAGCGGTGGCCATTTACCGTAATGCCGGATATTCGTTTACTGCAGTGACCGACCACTGGTATTATGGAAACCATCGCTATCTAGAATCTGACGGATTTTTGGTATTTGCCGGTATGGAGATGGATACCAAGTTCCCTCGTGATCATCGTAAAGGCTTTTGCCATCATGTGGTGGTAATCGCGGATCCGGAAAAAACGCCTTACCAAACGGGAGACCGCCTGAGCGATGTGCGTGCGCTTGGAGATATGACTGCGATGGTAGATCATATGAATGAATGCGGTCATCTTTGCATTTACGCACACCCAACCTGGTCACATATCAAGATGGAGGAATATGACAAGATTAACGGCTGTATCGGGTTGGAGGTATATAATCATGTCTGTGAGATAGAAGCCGGATGTGGCTATTCAGATGCGTATTATAATCGTGGATTATGGGAGGATCGGTTCCAACTTTGCTTCGCTTCCGATGATGCCCATGGAGCTGAACACTTTCTCGGCGGTTTTATCGGTGTCAAAGCAACGTCTCTCACTTACTCTGATATTTTAGAGGCTATTCGGGCAGGTAGCTTTTATGCGTCAACAGGACCTGAAATCCGGGACTTCTATGTCCAGGACGGACAAGCGTATTTTGAATGCTCGCCATGTAGCGATATTTGCTTTTACACCGATGCAACTCCAGGCGCTTATATCGTTCGAAATCAACCTGGAACAACCCATGCTACATACACGCTGCCAAAAGATGCATCTGGCGTATATGCCATTTGCCGTGAAGGTGAAGGCAGAGCATGGACTCAGATAATCCGTTTGTAAACTACAGAGGCAAAACCTGTAAACCTCATAGATTAAGGCTTATATGGTTATGTGGCATTCATTTGAATTGTGTACAGTAGAAATTCTTATATCGTCATGAGGCCTACCTATGTGTGCAAACAGACTTTATAATGCGAAAAGATTTGTTATAATTGAGTCAACAAATTCCAGTTTACAAGG
>JAAZEK010000196.1 GCA_012512335.1 Clostridiales bacterium
GCCAGGTACCGGCACCGGGGTACCCTTCACAGCAGCGTATATTATGTCAAAAGGTGATCCTATAGCAGATATTTATGAGGATATGGCTGCGGAGCAAAAAGCCAGAGCTACGTATGAGCACTTGATTGATCTGGCGGATGACCCGGACGTCATCGATCCGCTTAGGTGGCTGAGAGAACGAGAAATCGTTCACTTCCAACGGTTTGGCGAGATTTTGAACAGGTTATATGAGTGGAAGGATTCGAAGAAATATTATTAAGCAGCTTAATTAATTGAACATATGCTACCTGATCTAAAGGAATCAAGGAGTGTATGGAATCAATGGGCATCTGGTTACTTTGGAAACCAGGTGCTCTAATTCGTCATGTGCCGGATTATATAAAAGATGCGTCATAAGTAGTAGTTATGTTTTGGTATTTCTGTGACTGTGTTTACTAGTGAACTCCAAAATAATACCAACAAGTATTGATACAATAAAAACAGTTCCCCATATTATCCAACCGTTATTTGTCCTTCCTCCTCCTTGGTCTATTCCATCAGTATTAAATAGCATTGCAAGAATAAATCCTCCTATATAACCTACAATAGTCATCATTGAAATTGTTCGTCTGTTATTGATGGATGCTATAATTATTATAATTAAGCTAACTATTGCCAAAACATTTGGCCACTGTTTCATGCGATGTATTCCAAATAAAGCATACCTAAATATCCAATATGAGATAGCGAGTAATCCTATCATACTAACTCCTAATAAGATTTTGTTTTTCCTATTGGCTATTTTCAAGAATATCGACCTTCTTTTTATAGACAACCTTTGCTTCGCATCAATTTACAAAAGTGAAACACTTTTCTCAATCATACATCATAATTATCATTAGTCGCAAGCTAGATTATACTTGATTTTCTCTTTACAGCTCTGCTATATGCAGATGTCTTATATGATATCTAAACAGATATAACAACACGCGTTCATGTGCTATGGTCTTGGCAAAAAAACGATTTACAGAACTAAAAATTATTACTAACCACTGTCCTGGATCCAGCTCCAGTTGAATATGTTATATATACAGTCCAGGTTGGAGCCTTTAAAACAAAGAATAAGCAGAAACTCTAAAACAAAAGCTTATTAACCATGGATATGCTGATGCATTTATAAACAATGCTAAATTGAAAGAATAGTTTTAATTATTGTTTATTTTTAGCCTCTTGCTTATAGAATATTTAACAATTGTTTCCACATTCAATCAATCACTATTTGATTAATTATTTTCTTCAACATATATGTAATAAATGCTATAATATGTAGAACGAACGTTTGGGGAATGTGGGGCATAAGATATGGTGAGAAAAGGTGGATATACTGGATTTGGAAGCATGATAATTGGCAAGCTAACAAAAGAAGTAATATCTTTACTTGGTCTGAATAGATCAGAATGCGATATTATTCTCTGGGAAGACAGGCTAAAGTATATACAAAAACATATTGTTGATTTTGATTCAATAGAGGAATATGAGAAGCATATAGAGCTTATACCGGAAATTATTAAAAATCCTGATTATGTGGGAAAGCACCCTAATTCGAAAAGTATTGAATATATTAAAAGAATTGATAGGTTAATGCTAGTAGCAGTTAGACTAAAATTAAGTGGGAATTTAGCCTTTCGCTCTGCTTATCCAATTAGAGAGGAGCAGCTGGAGAGCTATATAAGATCTGGTAGAGCATACAAAGTGACAAAAAACAAGAAAAA
>JAAZEK010000197.1 GCA_012512335.1 Clostridiales bacterium
TGCTTAACGCATTTTCTGCTGATATTCGCTAAGATTGATAATCGTTCCTGCAAAGGCTCCTTCCATATGATTTATTATTTTGCAGTGAACAGTAACGATTATTTTGCTCTACATAAATTATATTGTTATATAGTACACAGTAACGCTTATTTAGGTTAGAATAAGGTATAAAGATAGAGATAATAATTTTAGATGGAAGGGTGGAGTAAAGAGGGTGGAAATTAGTTTGCCTGCAAAGATATTTGGGCTTGTTAAGCACGAATTAAATATTTACTTTAGTACAATCGTAAATAAGGAAATAAGTAACTATTACATAAAGGTAAAATCAGATAAAGGCACACACCAATCAAGACGTTGGACATATATGCCAACGGAAGCAGAGAAATTTGAAATCACTATTGAGTTGTATAACGATAATGGGGAGTTCATAATTAGTAAAACCAGCTTGGTTATTATTCAAGCAGAAGCAGTCGGTAGGGGAATCATAAAAACAGCAGTAGTTATTGGCGACAGCACTGTTAATGCCAGCAAAATCACCAAACGGATGCTAAATAATTTTTCTACAGATTCTATGAGCTTGGAGTTAATTGGTTCACGTGGTCTTGCGCCAAATTTACATGAAGGTCGTGGGGGATGGGCAGCGGCTAGCTATCGTACAGACCTTGAATGCGATGGTAAGATTAATCCATTTTATAATGAAGAAACATCTGATTTTGATTTTGCCCATTATATAAACTCTAATGGATATAGAGTTCCGGATTATGTGTTTATACACTTGGGAATCAATGATACATTTTTAGAAGAATCAGACGTAGCTATCAAGGAGAAAATTGAGAAGATGTTATTGGATTACGATTTTATCATCAAAAATATCAAATCATATAACCCAAACATAAAAGTTGCTTTGGACGTCACTATACCATCTAATGTAAATCAGGATGCGTTCGGTGCTAGCTATGGATGCTTACAAACTCAGTGGAGATACAAGCGTAATAACTTTATATGGGTAAAGCGTATGATTGACTATTACGATGGCCGGGGAGAGGAGAACATATATATTGTCCCTACTCATCTTAATATAGACCCTGTTTCAGGATTCCCTGTAGATAATGCTGTTCATCCAAATGAGCATGGTTATAATCAGATTGGTGATGTAATATATTTTTTCATTAAATCTTTCGAGGAATGAGAAAGAAGGATCCGTATATTCGGATCCTATTCTATTTCCACTTTTATGATTCTGTTCTCTTTTTCGGCTTCATCAAATACTCGCAATAGTGTTTCTCCATATTTCTCAAGGTTAGCTGTTATGGATGCGGGATACCTGATTCGTATTAAGGTTGGCTTACCGTATGAGCTAAGCATATCGTGTAGAGCATCTAGATTTTCGCCGTAAAAACTTGGAAAGCTGAGCTTCTCCGCTATATATTCGTGAGCTCGTTTCTTGGTTTTGAATAGCCTTCCATCGATGATAATTTTAGTCATAAATCTTCCTCCCCATACAGCAAAGTGAAAGACTCATAGTGATCATCAGTGTAGTAGATGAGGCCATCGTTTGAGAAGACTATACGTTTCGCACCACGAGAGGATTTGCCAAGGGTATCAATATCGCATTCGGTAAAGCTTCTACCTTTATTCTCAGGAAGCAGGCCTTCATAGTTCCCAAATCGATCCCCACCTATACACTTACCAGGTGCGTATTTTTCCACGCTACCGCCATCCCAGCCTAGTTTTCTAGCCTCAGACTTTGTAATGAAGTTGTTAGGGAGTCGTTTATAGATATGTAAATATAACGCAACATCTTCTTTAGTTGTATAGGAGCCTGCCTCATCAATCAGTGCGGGAGATTCAGATGGGTCTGTTGGACCACTAGTGTTTGACGGGGCGTCTGTGGTTGTCGGTGCATCCGTGGTCGTTACGGCACTTGCTGTAGATGAAGTATCTGGGTTAGGTGTAGTAGCTGCCGTAGGCTCTACACTAGTTGTTCCCTCAGTAGGTTGAGGGGGCAGGATATCACCTTCATAGATATCACACGAGCTTAGTAGCCCAATCATAGAAACAAGTATTAGTATCGGTATTAATAGTTTAGTTAGTTTTTTCATCAAGTCACCTTCATTCGTAGCAATAAAATCATTATATTGAATTTCTGCCTATGTTTCAAGTAACTCGTAGCTCCTGTGTTTGTATTTGTAGTATTCATAGCTACTATGTAGAAAGTTGCTTTTACCAGTATTTTGAGCAGAATTTCAAGTAATGTACCATTTTCGACATGAATTTGGAGCTTTTTAGTCATTTGTGAGCAGAAATTCAACTAATGCATAAAAAATCTAAGAAAAACCGTGCACTAGTTGAAAAATTGCACAGAAAAGACCAAAAATCAGATAAAATACAGTGAAATCCATACACTACTTGATATTTTGCTCATAAATAGGTAAATTACTAGTGTAATCTATGCACTAGTTGAAAAATTGCACAGAACTCATGGATTACTGTTCACGCCAAAATAATAAATCATATGGAAGAAGCCTTTGCAAGATTGATTCGTGATGGCAACAGCGACTGGAATATATTTATTATTTTAATTTACTCAGTGAACAGTTTCCCCCATGGTACTTTTATAGAACTTACCACCAAAACCATTTGACTTAGTCGCTGTTGGTTTCTATAATGAAATGGATGTAAAATTAGTAGATTAGAAGATAGAACTAGTAAATTAGAAGATAAATTAGTGGACTAGCAGATAAACTAGTAGATTAGAAGGTAACTTAGTAGATTGGCAGATTATTAGATATAAAAGTAGATAGATAGAAAAAATAGGTTGGTGAACACTGAAGTATGAGG
Source organism: Clostridiales bacterium (assembly GCA_012512335.1). Taxonomy (GTDB): domain Bacteria; phylum Bacillota; class Clostridia; order Caldicoprobacterales; family DTU083; genus UBA5454. The sequence continues at coordinate 2,842 of JAAZEK010000197.1, forward strand.
TACAAGGATATAATATCAGGCATTTTTCTAAAGCGGCCGAACCGCTTTATTGCTCATGTGATGGTAGATGGAAGAGAAGAAATCGCACATGTAAAGAACACTGGAAGGTGTAGGGAGTTGTTGATACCTGGTGTTACAGTGTATCTGCAGCAGCATGATAACCCCAAACGTAAGACAAGATTTTCACTTATAGCAGTGGAAAAAGGTGAGCTTTTAGTAAATATGGATAGTCAAGCTCCTAATAAAGTTATGTTGGAAGCCTTATCTAATGGACTCTCTTTACCGGGTCTGATGGAGCCCTTGACCAAAATCCAGTCGGAATCTGTGTATGGCAACTCACGCTTTGATTTTTATGTTGAATCAAGGGATAAGGAAGCCTATATTGAGGTAAAAGGAGTCACTCTAGAAGACGGAGGAGTAGCAAAGTTTCCAGATGCACCTACCGAACGTGGTGTGAAGCACATTCGGGAGCTGATAGAAGCTGCTAATACAGGATTTTTAGCATATATCATCTTCGTGGTACAGATGAAAGGAATAACTTATATGACAGCTAATGATGAAACCCACGAAGCATTTGGAGAAGCACTGCGTGAAGCTCATAAGGCTGGTGTGACGGTGATTGCCTATGATTGTCTGGTTACCCCTGATAACTTACAGATAGATCAAGTCATACCTGTGATACTCTAGCTTTGTAGAAGAATAAAGTTAGTTACTGTTAGTAATTATTCATAAAAAATTTACTATTGAATTCGATACACTGACTGCGTTTATGTTATAATAAATACATTCGATGAAGCAAAGTCTCAGGATTTTGCATTATGTTTTACATAATTAACTGAGGTGAAGAACGTGTATTATAATGAAAATGATTTTAAAGAAGTTAAAGGTCAACTAAGGAAGGTCGTCATGCTAGTTGTCCTAATTGCTCTTATCTTTATCATCACAGCGATTGCTTTCTTGTTGCGCCAACCACAGTGGATGGGAGCGACTTTTCTATCTGTTGGCGTGTGCCTAACTATTTTGATCTGGGGAGTGTATGGAACTCCAATTTATAGTTATTATTGTTTTATAAAAGATATCAAGCAAGGACGCACTAGGGAATTAAGAGGTAAGATAGTTAATATTACTGATGAGCCAGTTTATAAGGACAACAGGCTTCTATATTTTGAAGTTACTCTTTTGGATGAAAAGGATGGAGTAGAGAGGCTACTGCTGTTTGATGGCAACATGGGAAAACCACCTTTTGAGCTAGGCAGTAATTATTATTTTCGAACCCATCAGAACTACATCATACAGTCAGGTGAGAATTAGTTTTCAATGTCAGGAATTATCTGAATAGGTAGCTCGTTATCCAGAGTATTCTGACCCAGGATATTTCCATCCTGTGTGACATATACCACAATGCAGTGCCCGTAGGGATTTTGTTTTGATTCATCATTCTGGTAGAGCCGTATCTCCAGGTACTCTCCTGGATATTCTACCGTTTTACCATCCTCTAGAGCAATGTGGGCAGTTGTAGTTCCAGCATCATGATACTCTATATATGTTTCTTGAAAGCTTATAGTCTCTCCTTGTTCCTTTAAGTAGTTGGCGGCTATATTGATAAGCTTAAGATCATCCATATGGGTGAGGCGAGACTGGGTTTCAACTGTTGGTTCTGATGGTTTGCAGGAAGGTAAGAATATAAGTACAGATATTATTATGGCGATTAGAACTATTAACCTACTATTCATATACAACATCGCTCCATTCTCTTGACTATTAAGAGTATATGCATAATCCTGGTATAAGAATACCTTTGGCTTGGAAAAGTAGAGAATCTTTTTTTGCTAATAAAAAAGGCATCTATGGAAGTGAGTCTCCTCCATTAGATGCCTTTCTAATTAAGTATATTATTCTTCTGTAGCGGTCTCTACCATTATTTCGATTTTTCTTTCAAACTTTTTGTCCCAGTCAAAAGTATCTTTATCGAGAAAGTGAAGCATGGGGCAAAATCGAGTTACTCCTTCTGCCACCTTCATGGAGCCTAGCAAGGAAATCATTTTTGAAGAATTCATAATTCCTATTCCCAAGAGCGTCAAACCACTAGCTATTCGACAATAGGCATCTAATTCACCAACATTTTTCTGCATTGAATCACACATCCTTTCATTGAGCTATCAGAGTACAGCGTTTACTCTATTTTGCCCAATGAAAATTATGATATTCCCTCAAGTTAAAGACTTAATATAGCAATTGAACTTAAGCACAGCTTATGGATGTTAGTTTTTTTCGTATTCTGGTGCGTCTGTTTGGTATAAAACGCTTGTGGAAATGCGTTGATTGAGATAGTACACAGAGGTATTGGAAGCACCTGCTCGAGAGGATTCCAGTCTCAATCGTCGCGGATCATCGGAATAATCGAAGCTTGCTCGGTTTACTGGCATCAGCCCTTTAGGTGTATAACTATCATAGAGGTTAGTCTCCAGCACTAGGTCCGATATGCTAAGCTGATTCAATGCTTTTTCCTTGTAATCTTCTGCTTGTTGAGTCAGAAGCTCGTTGGTTTCTTCTATGGGAAAACCTGTAATTGTATCATAAATATGCTCACCAATATAAGTGTAGAAGGTAGAAACCATGTCACCGTTTCGTAGTGCAACCACTTCATCTCTTTCTGGAGACAGCAAATCCTGACCCATTAGGATTTGAGTCTTAGTATCAATTCCTAATAAGTGCAGAATAGTTGGTAGGATGTCTATTTGACCGCCTAGTTCCTTGTCAACATGTCCACCACCATATCCTGGAATATGGATAATCAGAGGCACCTTTTTCATATTCATGTCATCAAGCTCTGTCCAGGTATCTTGGTCTCGTCCCAATAAGTGGGTTAGATCCTTATTCCGGTTCTCTGAAATACCGTAATGGTCACCATAGAGAACAATTATAGAATTCTCATAGATACCAGATAACTTAAGGTAATTAAAGAACTCCTCTAAGGCTTGATCAGCATAATTGGAGCTTGGAAAATAACCATTCACCGAATCATCTGCTGTGTTTGCCGGGGGGAAGCTATTATTTTCATCCAAAGGAAAGGGATGATGGTTTGATAAAGTAATAAATTTTGCATAAAAGGGTTGTTGTAACTGCTCAAGATACTGCACTGATTGCTGAAAAAACAGCTTGTCCTTCAAGCCATATTCCGCAGAATTTTCCTCAGTTAATATAAAATCCTCTGCATCAAAGAAATAATCATATCCCAGCCCAGGGTACATATCATTTCGATTCCAGAAAGAACCTGCATTGCCATGGAAGACTGCGCTGGTGTAATCTGCTTTGTTGCGTAAAATTTGTGGTAGGGCATAGTAAGTATTTTCAGCATACTTAATAAAAGCTGACCCTTTTGCAAGTCCGAAAAGAGAGGTTTCTGTCATTAACTCCGCATCGCTACTTTTACCCTGACCAATCTGAGCGTAAATATTCGAGAAAGAAATACTGTCTTTACTATGATAGAGCTTGTTTAAAAAGGGGAGTACCTCCCAGCTCCTTCCATTCTCATCCTTTAGATGGAAATCAATTAAAAATTGCTGAATGCTCTCCATATGAATCATTATAAGGTTTCGCTCCTCAGCGATACCAAATAGCTCTTGATTAGGTGTTGTCTGATGCTGATTGATGTAGGAGGATACCTTTTTAATATCGCTTTTTTCTAAAGTTACTGTTGCAGATTGGAAGGTTTGTACGCTGTCATAGATGGTAAAGCCTCCAATACCCAGATACTTTACAATATAATTTCGGTCAAAGGTTTTTGTCAACAACATTGGGCGATTAATTTCTGCTAAGCCTAAATTGAAGAGAAAGATACAAAGTGAAATTATTATAGCTTTTTTTCCACATGGCTGAGTATAGAATTTCCTTTCATCTGCTAGGACCAACTTGGAACTCCTCAGGCGGATAAGCAAAAACAGGCAGATGACATCCGCCATGTACATGAAATCGTACCATTTCATTAAGGCAAAGGTTGAAGTTATAAGATTATCAGCCCCGTTAAATATACTGGTAGATTCAAAAATAGTAGTCAGAGTTAAAAAATCAGTAAACTCACGATAATATAATACATTAGCATAGATAAGGATGGAATAAAAAAGATATAGAGCAAATAAAATTTTATGACCTTTCTTAACATTTTTGGCGAAAAGACTTAATGACAACAAAAAAACTGCGCCTGCAACTGGATTAATTAGTAAAATAATATGTTGAAACAAGCCTTTGACACCAAGATTAAAATCTATTTGATAGCTGATATAAGTCTTCGCCCACAGAAGAATGATAGCTAGAAATAAGATACAGCTATGTCTACGATAGAAGTCTAATAATTTTTGTTTCATAAAACTAGATCCTTTCAGTATTTACACATCATTAGTCGTAGTTAGATAATCTACAAATTGAACCTAAATAATACTACATCATATTCTATGACGTTTTTTACCATAGAAAGTTCCATGGGATCGTTTCTTACTTGCCAACTATTAATTATATATTATTTTGGACTCGTTTTCAATTAGTAAATCAACGTCTCAGCAATCTTAGAGTAATAACTGTTCACATCCAAAATAATAAATCATATGTAAGGAGCCTTTGCAGGAACGATTATCAATCTTAGCGAATATCAGCAGAAAATGCGTTAAGCACCTTTCACTGTCTGAACGAAGTGAGTTTGGAAGATGTAGGATTTTCAGCTGAGATGAGCTCTAGATTGATTCGTGATGGCAACAGTGACTGGAATATATTTATTATTTTGATTTCCCAGTGAACAGTCACTAATAACTAGAGCAATTGAAGTAATGCTGATGCAATAATTCCTGTTAGAATTGTCAGGAGCAAATTTTTAGTCTTAAATGCTACCAGTATGCAGGGGAGTGCGGCAATTAAGGTGGTGTTATCCAAGGAAAAGGATAAATTGCCATTGGGCATAAAAAGGCTGGGGAAGAGTAGTGCGGATAACACAGCTATTGGAATTTGTTTCAGCCAGCGGATAACCAGCGGTGGTAGATTTAAGCGTGACAGCACCACTAAGGGAAGAAGCCTAGGAAGTTGGGTGACAATACTCATGCCTATAATTATATAAATCATATCTGATCTCATTTGTCCAACCACGCTCCTAATGTAGCTGCTAATACAGTTGCAACAATTATATTAAAATTATCCTTAAGAAGAAATACTAATACCACAGACAAGATGCCAGCAGCCAGGGATACCAGGATATCGGATTTACCTTTTAGTTGAGTGAATATAAGTCCTATAAACATAGCGGGAAGAGCAAAATCCAATCCCCATTTTTGAGGGTCGGAAATAGAATTGCCCAATAAACAGCCTAAAACAGTACAAGCAATCCAGCTGCCATGAGCGAGATTGTTTAATGCAAAATAAAACCATTTAGATGCCTTCCCAGTTGAAGCCTCAGGATAACCAGCTGCATATGTTTCATCGGTAATTTCTAGGCTGATAAGGGCAAGGGAGCCTGTTGATAAATGCTTCAAGAGTGGTGATAGTGAGGCACTCATAAGCATATGCCTCAGGTTCACGAGAAAAGTGGTACCAATAATTGCTATGGCAGAAGCGTTGGCGGCTATCATAGCCGATGCTATAAATTGTGCAGAGCCTGCATAAACCAAGAGAGATAAAAAGAAGACATCAACCCAAGTTAAGCCCTGTTGAGCAGCCATTATTCCAAAGGCCAAACCTAGTGGAATATAGCCAAGAGCCACGGGAGTTGCTGCCTTCCATCCCTTTAAAATTTCTTTTTTCAATAGAATCTTCTCCAACTTCATTTATAATCAATAAACCATATCATAATCGAAAATAGAGGAGAAGGCAATCACAAATCATAAGCAAGTAAATAGTATTGATGATTTTTCAAAATCTTATATATTATCATGTAGCCTATCATTTAAATGCTTTAGCAGTTGATCCAAGGAAGAGAACCAATCTTCATTATATATCATAACATTATCTGGTACCTTCAACTGAACTGGAGCAAAGTTCCAAATAGCCATAACACCACTTTTGACAAGTATGCTGCAAATTTCCTGTGCTGAAGGAGCAGGTACGGATATAATTCCAATTCGTACCTTCATCCTTTCGCACAAATTACTCAACTTATCCACTGAGAAAACTTGCTTACCATTGATACTTTCACCAACAACTGATTCATCAGTATCGAAAGCTGCTACTATATTCATCCCATGCTTAGCAAATCCTTTGTAATGGAGTAATACTTGGCCAATATTTCCTGCGCCTACAAGAACTGCACTCTTTGTATCTCGATAACCAAGAAATTGCTCTATGGAAAATATAAGATCCTGGGTAATATATCCAATTCGGGGCCGTCCACCTGCACTGACTGAAGCTAAATCTTTTCTTACGAGCACATCATTTAAGTCTAAGGCTTCTGCAATGGCTGTTGCAGATACATTTGTTGGACCGTCACTAGGCAATGACCTTAGATAGCTTAGATACAACGGTAGTCGCTGTATGGTTTGTCGGGAGGCGGTCTTATAAGCCATTTTTATTCTCCTTTACTTGTGATGAACTCATCTATTGCAGCAGCAGCTGCCTTTCCTGCTCCCATTGCAAGTATTACTGTAGCAGCACCTGTAACGGCATCACCACCAGCGTAAACGCCTTCGCGAGATGTTAATCCAGTATCCTCCTCAACAATGATTCCGCCCCATTTATGAGTTTCAAGGCCTTTAGTTGTGGACTTGATCAAAGGATTGGGAGAGGTACCTATAGACATAATTACGCTATCTACATCCAAATCAAATTCACTATTTGGAATTGGAACAGGTCGGGCTCTACCAGAGTCGTCTGGCTCACTAAGCTCCATTTTTTCACATCTGATTTTTTGGGTCCAGCCTTTTTCATCACCTAGTATTTCAGTGGGGCTAGTTAGGAACATGAACTCTATGCCTTCTTCCTTGGCATGTTCAATTTCCTCCAGTCTTGCAGGTAATTCCTTTTCTGTTCGTCGATAGATAATCGATACATCGGCACCAAGGCGTTTTGCACATCTTGCAGCATCCATAGCAACATTTCCACCACCTACTACCGCAACCTTATTACCTGTGTGGATGGGTGTAGAGCTATGGTCTTCATAAGCCTTCATTAGATTTACACGGGTTAGAAATTCATTAGCAGAATAAACACCATTTAGGTTTTCACCTGGTATATTCATGAATCTAGGAAGTCCAGCACCAGAGCCGATAAATACAGCTTCAAAAGCATAATCTTTCATAAGCTCATCAATGGATAAAACCTTTCCGATAACCATGTTGGTAGCGATTTTTACTCCTAGATCCTTTAGTGTGTCAATTTCCTTTTGTACAATTGCTTTTGGAAGACGAAATTCAGGAATTCCATATACCAAAACCCCACCTGATACATGTAATGCCTCAAATATAGTAACTTGATAGCCTTTCTTAGCAAGCACTCCAGCGCAAGCAAGACCAGAAGGTCCAGAACCAACTACAGCTACTTTATGGCCGTTTGAAGCTGGTTTTTCTACCTTTTCATTGTTGTTTGCCATATGATAATCTGCTACAAAACGCTCTAATCTACCAATTGCTACTGGTTCACCTTTGATTCCTCGAACGCATACCTGCTCACATTGTGACTCTTGGGGGCATACTCTGCCGCAAACAGCAGGCAATGAGTTGGAGTGGCTGATTATCTCATAGGCGGCTTCAAAATTACCTTCAGCTGTTTCCTTTATAAATGCAGGAATATCTATTCCCACGGGGCAACCACCAACGCATGGTTTATGCTTGCATTGCAAACAACGTTTTGCTTCGTCAATTGCCTGTTCAGGAGTATATCCAAGGGCAACCTCAAGGAAGTTACTGTTTCGCACATTTGGATCTTGTGCTGGCATTTCATTCTTCTTCATTGCCATATTGAATTTTGCCATTTTATTCAACCTCCTTGTCGTAAAGGTTACAGACCTCTTCATGAGCTTTTTTTTCAAAAGACTTGTATGTGGCAGCTCGAGCCATTGCTTCATCAAAATCAACTTCATGGGCGTTAAAATCCGGACCATCTACACAGGCAAATTTCGTTTTTCCCCCTACAGAAAGACGACAACCTCCGCACATACCAGTACCATCAATCATTACAGGATTCATGCTAGCTACTGTATCTACTTCATACTCTTTTGTTAGTGCACTTACAAACTTCATCATTATAAGAGGACCAATGGTAATAACCTGATCATACTTTTCGCCACTATCAAGCAGCTCTTTCAGAGCGTTGGTGACAACCCCTTTTTCACCGTAGCTACCGTCATCAGTCATTATTATAAGTTTGCTACTCACTTGCTTAAATTCATCTTCCAATATTAACAAGTCCTTGTTTCGGAAGCCAACAATAGCATGAACCTCGCAACCCTGATCATGAAGCTTCTTAGCAACGGGGTAGGCTATTGCGCACCCTACACCACCACCTACAACAGCTACCTTTTTTAAGCCTTCAGTTTCTGTTGCTTTACCTAGAGGTCCAACAAAGTCATGAAGGGAATCGCCTTCATTTAATTGATTAAGGGCTTCTGTAGAGCCACCAACAATTTGAAATATTATAGAAACTGTACCTTTCTCTCTATCATAATCAGCAATGGTTAGAGGGACCCTCTCTCCATTCTCATCAATACGAAGGATGATAAACTGACCAGGTTCTGCTTTTTTTGCTATTAGCGGTGCTGAAATTTCCATCCTGGTAACAGTAGGATTCAGCTCGGTTTTCTTAACTATTTGATACATATAGTTTCCTCCTTAATAAATAATTATGAATGCTTCCAATTAGGAAGTCTTATTCTATAAACTCATATACAGTACTCACATAAGAGGTAGATACTGATATAATTTTAACAATCTTTTTTTGATAAAATTAAGAATTTTCGACATATATCAATTAAACGATATCGATATATTGATTTTTGTAAATAAAGTCATATAAAGCAATTATCTTACACAAAACACTGTATTATAACAGCTTTACCTGTTATATAACTCATTTATAACTCAAAAATTTATCAACTAGCCTATATCGATATTATAATCCAGTAAGGAAATCAAGTCAATAGCTTAGCATAAAATGTTGAATAAAATGATATTAGATAAAAAATAAAAGAAATTACAAAAGGTAGTTGACAAAAATATAACGATAGACTAATATATGAACCGAAAGTAATGATAATAAAAAATAATTATTTAACTATTAGGAGGAGACTTAAAATGTCAATTAAGAATTTATTCGATTTAACAGGAAGAGTAGTAGTTATAACAGGTGCATCTTCAGGACTAGGAGTTCAAATGGCAAAAGCATATGCTAAGCATGGTGCAAATATTGCTATCATGGCACGTCGTAAGGAAAAGCTTGAAGCTGTAGCAGCGGAAATTCGTACTCTTGGAGTAAAATGTTTGCCAGTTACATGTGATGTAACTGATACAAATGCCATTATAGAAGCTGTTGAAATAATTGAAAAAGAATACGGCAAGGTAGATATAGTAGTAAATAATGCAGGTACAGGATATGTTGGACCAGCAGTAGAGATGAAAGACGAAGATTGGAACTGGAATGTTGAATTGGATCTGAATAGTGTATTTAAAGTATCCAGAGAATTCGCAAAAGGCATGATAAAAAACAATTATGGACGGATAATTAACATTTCATCAATGTATGGTATGGTTGGAAACATGGCTCTTCCAAGTGCTGGCTACCATGCTGCTAAGGGTGGTGTTCTCAATCTGACAAGAGCTTTGGCGGCGGAGTGGGCATCACATGGTATTACAGTTAACTGCATTTGCCCAGGTTATTTTGAAACCGAGCTAACTGGGGACACATTAAATACTGACTCTTTCTCTACTTATATGAAAGCGACAGTACCTTTAGGACGATATGGAAACGAAGGAGAACTTGATTCTACAGCTGTGTATCTAGCCTCTGATGCGTCTGCTTATGTAACAGGTGTAATAATTCCTGTAGATGGTGGATATACCTGCGTATAAGAGATTAAAGCCGTTGGCTTAAATCTCGGAATTCGGAAGTCAGAAGTCAGAATTTTGAAAACAGAAACATAAGTCAGAACAAGACAGTTCATATGAACTGTCTATTTTTTTCTAAATAATGCTTGACAGTATATTAAAGGGTTTATAGAATATAATAGTAAATGCAAATGATATGCATTTAGAAAACTGGAGGGTAGTATGAGTCATATACATTTACCAGATGGTGTGTTGCCACCTATATGGTGGATACTAGGTTTTGTTTTATCTTTTATTTTGCTATGGTTTTTTGCTAGGAGGATACAAGGTGATGAAGCGCGCAAGAAAATCCCTTTTGTAGGGGTTATAAGCGCATTAATGCTTATATTCATGTCCATTCCTTTGGGGTTCTTGCCAGTTCATCTCAGTCTGGCAGTCTTATGTGGTATATTAGCAGGTCCAGGGCTGGGCTTCATAGCGGTATTTGTTGTTAATACAATTTTGGCATTAATGGGTCATGGAGGCTTTACTACAATAGGCATAAACACATTGCTTATGGGAGGGGAAGCCATCATAGGCTATTATATCTTTAAAGCCTTATCCAAGAAAATAAATTATACATCATCCGCCATAACAGCCAATGTTGTAGCGCTACTTTTATCTACAGTCTTAATGGTGCTTATAGTAGGATCTACGGTGGGTTTGATTGAAGCTTTACCTCTTCACAACCATGATCACGATCATGACCATGAAATTGTTAGTCATGAACATGGAAATGAATCATCTGATAACGACCATGATCATGAAAGTCATAGTCACGATGACGAACATGAAAAATCTGAATTGGAAGGTTTTAATTTTCTATCTCTTAGCGGATGGAGTGCTGTGATTATTGTAATTTTGTCTGGTATTCTTATAGAGTCTTTGGTTACTGGGCTAATTATCCGATTTTTTTCCAAAGTCAGGCCAGATTTTATTGATTCCGCTCATTTAACATAAAGGAGAGCAAATTGAAATGCATATAGCTGCAGTAGATAATATGGCCAACAACGGGAATAGCTTTATTCATCGAGTACAACCTCTTACCAAGGTATGCGTATCTTTTTTGTTTTTGGCTTCTCTAATTTTCTCAAACCATATATATAAGGCAATCTTACTTTTATTAGTTCCTATACTTTTTATTCTCTTATCCAAAGTGGATTTTAAAGAAATATTGCATCTTGCTCTATATCCTGTCATATTTAGTCTATTATTTGCTCTCATCCAATTACAACAATCTTGGATGGCAGCGGTGCTGGTTATGATAAAGGCTATAGGAGCAGCACTAAACATGCTGGTGTTAATTACTACTACACCATACACGGACATATTTGCAGTGTTTTCTTATGTTTTGCCGGGAGTAATCGTAGATATTTTTATTTTCACCTATCGTTCTCTCTTCATATTACTAGATAGCATAGATAGTATGCTAAGAAATATTCGCCTTCGAGGTGGATTTCACCCTATGAGGCTTTTGTTCAATCTTAAAAACATAGCAGGGGCCTTAGGTGTAATGATTATACATGCATTTGAAATGAGTGAGAGGCTCTACCGGATTTATTCTCTTAGGGGATACAATGGGAAAATCCATATAACTCGTGAACGGACCCCAATGCAAATAGAAGATATATTGTTACTTATTTTTTCACTGATAGTATTGACAGGAGTGTTGATTCCATGGAGCATTTGATTCAAGTACATTGCATTAAACATATTTATCCAGATAAAACAGAGGTGAGCCTCTGCGGTTTGGATTTTGTTGTAAATTCCGGCGATAGGGTGGTAATTTTAGGCCCAAATGGGGCTGGCAAAACCACCTTAATTTCTCATATATTAGGCTTACTATCACCAGTGGATGGACAGGTTGAAGTTATGGGTATGCGACCTGATAAAAATTTTAATCAAATCCGAAAGCATATTGGTGTAGTCTTCCAAAATGTAGACGAGCAGATAATTGGACCCCGTGTTTATGATGATATTGCTTTTTCTCTTCGTAATGAAAGGTTTTCCAGACAAGAAGTAGATGAGAGAGTAAATAAAATAGCTTCTATGTTGGGGATAGAGGATCTTTTGGATAAGATACCTCACTATTTGAGTGGTGGTCAGAAGAAAAAAGTAGCCTTAGCAGGGGCGATTTCCATGATGCCTAAGATACTAATTTTAGACGAGCCCTTTGATGGGTTAGACCCTAAATCTAAAACAGAAATGATTGCCTTGTTAAATAGATTGAATGATGAAAATGGAATTACCTTGGTAACCACCACCCATGATATCAACATAGTACCGCAAATATCAGATTTAATTTATGTAATCAATAAGGGCTTGATTGTAACAAAAGGAAGCCCAAATGAAGTTTTTGAGCAGGTAGAGCTGTTGCGTGAAGCGAACTTGGAGCCACCTATTCTAATGGATTTATTCGACCGTCTGAGAAAAAGAGGATATCCACTTAAACCTATTGATAGTATGGAGAATGCCATGGAGCAGTTAGAAAAAATTCTGATAGATCCTAAATGATGGATTGCCTTTTCTGCGTTTTTTTAGTAGAATGACTAGTAAATTATTATTACATGGGGAAACTAATCAACCTCATGTTTGATACAGTCAGTAAATGAGGGGGATTTTTTTTATGAATGTTGTTTTATTAGGACCTCCAGGGTCAGGAAAAGGAACTCAGGGAGCTCTTTTAGCCGATCGATTGCAAACTCGTCCTTTATCAACTGGGGATTTGTTTAGAGAAATTTTAAAAGAGCCTGACCATCCATTGTATTCTCAGGTGCTAGTGATAAAACAAGGTATGTTAGTATCTGATGATGTAGTCAATCAAGTTGTGGAGCATGGGATTAACAAACCAGAATATGAAAATGGTGTATTGTTTGATGGCTATCCAAGAACCATAGCTCAAGCAGAAGCCCTTGATGGAATTCTTGCAGATGTAGGGAGTAAGATAGATATTGTCGTTGATTTGGATGTTACCAAGGAGGTTCTATTTTACCGTATATTGGGAAGAATGCTTTGTTCAAATTGTAAAAAAATCTATCATGAGGAACAGGGACTAAGCCATTGTACAGCCTGTGGAGCTAGCCTGATTCGACGAAGTGATGATAATGAAGAGACTATTGTACAGCGATTAGAGGAATATAGAAGCAAGACAGAACCATTGGAAGACTATTATAAAAAAAGCAAGGCAGCTTTTGTCACTGTAACTATTGATGATTATTCCTTGTCACCACAGGAAGTTAATCAGCAGGTTGTTGAGCTATTGAAAGAAAACAAAGTAATTTAAGCGAGGGATTATGAAAATTTCCGTTTTTGCTATTGGGGACTTACACCTTGCAGGTGCAATTGACAAGCCCATGGATATATTTGGAAAACACTGGGAGAATCATTGGGCTCGAATTCAAAAGGACTGGGAAGAGAAGGTTTCCGACCAGGACATTGTTCTGATTCCGGGGGATATCAGCTGGGCTATGAAGCTTTCAGATGCAAAAATTGATTTGGACAATATAGCTGAATTGCCTGGGAAGAAAATTTTAATAAAGGGAAATCATGATTACTGGTGGTCATCCGTATCTAAGGTTCGTAGTATTCTGTCACCATCCGTAAGTGTAGTGCAAAATGACAGTGTAATGGAGTCTGGTTTTATCTTCTGTGGAACCAGAGGATGGATAAATCCTGGAATGAAGGACTTCTCACAGCAAGATGCCAAGGTATACAATAGGGAAGTTCAAAGATTAAAGCTTTCCCTGGACAGTGCGGTCTCGTCGCAGCAGGCAAGAGAAGGTGTGGAAGAAGGTAATATTTTAATTGCAATGTTGCACTATCCGCCTTTTGACGAAAAGGGTCAACCCACGGAAATAGTTAACACCTTAACTCAATACAAACCAGCTCATGTAGTATATGGACACCTTCATGGTGAAGGAAGTCGGATAGCCTTCGAGGGGGAATATGAAGGTACAGAATATCATTTAGTTTCCTGCGATTATCTAGATTTTAAGCTGAAACGAATCATAACAATTTAAAAAACATTTTAAAAAGGGTACACCGATTAAATCGGTGTATTTTTTTGTTTTTTTAAATCTTTTTTTAAAAATGTAGCAGGAATTCACTATTTCATATAGAATAGTAGATAAAGTGGTGTGAAGTGGTTTAAAGTGGTGTATAATACCCCTAACATTCTATACATTTTATTTTTGTGGTGAAAGGAGGCGTACATTTTGTTCATTGGTGAATATCAACATTCGATTGACCCAAAAGGTAGAGTATTCATGCCAGCTAAGTTTCGAGATGATTTGGGCGACAAGTTTGTTGTTACCAAGGGCTTGGATAATTGTCTATTTGTATATCCAAACGAAGAATGGAAGAGCCTAGAACAAAAGCTTCGCACGCTTCCTCTCACTAGTAAGGAAGCTCGGGCTTTTATTCGTTTTTTCTTTGCAGGTGCTGCTGAATGTGAGGCTGACAAGCAAGGAAGAATCTTGCTACCAGCCAATCTCAGGGAATATGCAGATCTTGAAAAGGATCTATCAATTATTGGAGTATCTACTCGAGTTGAGATTTGGAATAGAGAAGCTTGGGAAAGCTACAATGGTGAATCCAGTATGGATCAAGAGGCAATTATAGAAAAAATGGCGGAATTGGGCATTTAATTCTTGACCAGGAAAGGAATCCTATGAGTTTTCAACATATACCTGTTTTGTTGCAGGAGACTATAGAACATCTAAAACCGGCTCCCGGTAAAACCTATGTAGACGGCACCTTGGGTGGAGGAGGACATTCCTTAGAAATTTTGAAGGCGATATATCCTTCTGGACGCTTAATTGGCATTGACCGAGATACTGCTGCCATAGAAGCTGCGACAAATAAGCTGTCAGATTACTCCGATTCCTTTCGAGGTATTCATGGAAACTACGTTGATATAAAGAGCTTACTATCTGATTTGAGTATATATGAAGTAGACGGAGTACTGTTAGATTTGGGTGTATCCTCTCATCAGCTAGATACTCCAGATAGAGGTTTTTCCTACCACGAAGAAGCTCCTCTAGACATGCGTATGGACACAAGCCAGGACTTCAGTGCTAGTGATCTGGTTAATAGCTCCTCTCAGGAGGAACTAGCACAAATCATTTGGGAATACGGAGAAGAGCGATGGGGAAAGCGTATAGCTGAATTTATTGTTAAGAACCGTCCCATTGAAACCACTACGCAACTAGTTGAGGTTATAAAAATGGCAGTGCCTTCTTCAGCTAGACGGGGAGGTCCCCATCCAGCAAGACGTACCTTTCAAGCTCTGAGAATTGCAGTAAATCAAGAACTCAGTCTGCTTGAAGAAGCCATACGCAATGCAGTAGAGGTTTTAAAACCGGGAGCTAGGCTTTGTGTCATTAGCTTTCATTCTTTAGAGGACAGAATTGTAAAGAATACTTTTCGCAGCTTGAAAGACCCATGTATCTGTCCCCCTAATGCACCCATATGCATATGTGGTTTGACATCAGTAGTAGATATTATTACTAGAAAACCTGTTATAGCAAGTGAAGAGGAATTAAATGTAAATATAAGGGCTAGAAGTGCAAAATTACGAGTATGCCAAAAACGATAATAACATCAATACATAAACTGCTGGGAGGCTGAATAAAAATGTTAGCAGAGAATTATGCATATTTAGAAGAAAGAGTTCCAGTAATGGAACAGGTGAGAAAAGAAGAGCCGAAACGGCAGGAAAAAACTCGGCAGCTTCCCGTTAGAAAGCATCATACACTAAGGAAGGTTCTGACCATTGGAATGGTCTTAGTATGTTTCGCTACAGCTTGTTTCACTATTTTCCGTTATGCTCAGATAACAGAAAACCATAGAGCGATTCTGGCCTTAGAGAAGACTCTAGAGGATGAGAACCTACGGAAGGAAAACTTGAAAGTAGAATTAGCTTATCATAAGGACTTAAATACAATTGAGTTTACCGCAACGGAAATGGGTATGAGGTATCCAGAAGAGGGCCAGGTGGAATATGTGCATCTTCCTGAGGCGAACAGAGTCATGGAGCAAGCTAGTGCTTCATCCGCTCAGGATAAACCAAGCTTATGGAAGCGATTTTTGGGGAGATCCAACTAAAGGCCGTTTCTCACATTTGGGAAGGGGGTATTGCTGATGTCTGCACCAGCAGTAACAAATAGAAAAAGACTTCTGGCGCTACTATTGGCTGTTTTTCTGCTATTATTTGCTTTAATAATAAGAAGTGGATATATTCAATTGGTATGGGGACAGGAACTTCAAGTTAAGGCACTAGATCAGTGGACACGATCTCTGGATGTATATCCAAAAAGAGGGATAATATATGATCGTAATAAGGAAATATTGTCACAAAGTGCTACTGCCGACAGTATAGCAGTACGACCTAGACAGTTGGCGGATCCAAAGACTACAGCTATCAAGCTTGCTGAAATTTTGGATATAGATGAAGATGGGCTTTATGAAAAGATATCGGATAAAACCAAGTCGGAGATTTGGATTAAGCGTCAATTGACTCGAGAGGAATCTGTCGCAATTCGGAGCTTGAATATTAAGGGTATCTATTTTACCGAGGAGCCAAAACGCTACTATCCAAATGGGAATCTTGCTTCTCATATTCTGGGCTTCACAATGAAATATGCTGAACCTGCAGAGGGAATTGTTGGCCAAGAAGGAATAGAATTATACTACGATAAATATTTGAAGGGCTTACCAGGTAGGCTTATAATGGAAACCGATGCCCAAGGGAAGGAAACTCCTACAAATGTAGAGAGGATGGTTCCTCCTATTGATGGCTGGAATGTTATTCTTACCATTGATCAAGTCATTCAGCATTTTGCAGAGAAGGCAGTTTCCGATGCTATGGAGCAATATCAGGCGGAAAAGGTATATTGCATTGTTATGGACCCCAAAACTGGTGATGTTCTTGCTATGGCTAATCGTCCAGATTTCGATCCCAATGAACCGCCTCGGGAGTTAGGCTATGAGGGCATGGAAGCCTTTATAAAAAATATAGCTGTTAAAGACAATATGGACCCAGGATCTACCTTTAAGATTATCACCACTGCAGCTGCTCTAGAATCAGGTGTAGCTAGTGTGAATTCTACATACAACGATCCTGGCTATAGAATAGTAGATGGGCAACGGATTAAGTGTTGGAAACATGGAGGCCATGGTCATCAGACCCTTCACGAGGCGGTACAGAATTCTTGCAATCCTGTATTTATGGATATGGCATTAGGTATGGGAGCATCGGAATTCTATGATTATTTAGAAAAATTTGGCTTTGGTTCTAGAACCGGAATTGATATAAATGGGGAAGAAAGAGGCGTAATGATTAGCGAAGCCTCTGTAAAAAATGTAGACTTAGCTCGCATAGGTTTTGGCCAGTCAATAGCTGTTACCCCAATTCAATTGATTAGTGCAACTGCTGCTGTAATAAACGGTGGTAATTATATGGAACCTAGACTGGTAAAGGCCATGGAGTTCGATGATGGTAATGAATATATATATGAGGAGAATAAACCAGTAACTCTTAGAAGGGTTATTTCTGAAAGCACATCTAGCGCAATGCGTGATATACTAGAGAGTGTTGTAAGTGAAGGCAGTGGAAAAAATGCTCGTATTGCAGGGTATAAGGTTGGCGGAAAAACAGGAACTGCTCAGAAATATAGCGAAACTGGTGGTATAAAGCAAGGTGCTGTAATAGCCTCTTTTATTGGATTTGCTCCAGCAGATGATCCTCAATTATTGGTATTATTTATGGTAGACGAGCCAAAGGTTGCTGTGGATTTTGGAAGTGTAGTAGCTGCTCCTTATGTAAAAATGATATTGGAAGACTCTTTAAACTATATGGGAGTTGAACCAGTTTTTGATGGAAATTCTCAGGAAGAAACAAGGATGGTCACCGTACCTGATGTTACTGGAAAAGCATTGACAGATGCTGTTAAAGAGCTTCGGGATGCAGGGCTAGATTATCTTGCAGAACAGACCGGGACTGAGGTAGCAAAGCAGATGCCCTTAGAAGGTGCAAAAGTTATGGTTGGAACTACAGTTCTTCTTTATACTGGAAGCGGAGATTCGGAACCAGGCTCGGAGGATGACCAGCAAGTAGAAGTTCCTGATGTTACAAATAAATCTATTAGGGAAGTTAACAATATCTTGGCTTCTGAAGGACTTAGGTTAAAAACAGAGGGATCAGGCTTGGCTGTCAGCCAGAAACCTGAAGCTGGAACTTTGGTCGAACCAGATACTCTAATTACCGTAACTTTTGAAGCTCCTGAGTGAGCTTGAAGTGGTAGAATGAGGATAAGGACATGTGAAACCCTCATGGATGAGAGCTTAAAAAAGGTATGGTTTACTGATGTTATGTATATACTTACAAGTGAGATAAACAGCCTGCTGAGGCTGGTATTCGGGAGGAATTGGGAATGAAACTCAGAGACTTGTTGAAAGGAATTGAAGTTCTACGCACTGAAGGGTCTTTAGACATCCCTATCAGTGGAATTCATTATGACTCAAGACAGGTGACCCCTGGGTCCTTGTTTTTTTGTATAGAAGGGTATAATGTAGATGGTCACAATTATGCTGCCATGGCAGTAGATAAAGGTGCTGTGGCTGTTTTACTTAGAAAGGACATTCAATTACCTAAGGGGATTAGCAAAATATTTGTGTCGGAAACCCGCAAGTGCATGGGGCTTCTTTCATCTAATTTCTATGATAATCCAACAGAGAATTTGATGTTATTTGGAGTAACAGGGACTAATGGAAAAACTACTACTACCTATATGATTAGATCCATTTTGGAACAAGCTGGAAAGAAGACGGGGCTCATAGGTACTATAACCAATTTAATTGGCGATCAGATGATAGCTACAGAGCATACTACACCAGAGTCTCCTGATTTACAGAGATTGTTTCACCAGATGGTTGAAGAAAATGTAGACTCGGTTGCTATGGAGGTTTCCTCTCATTCACTGGAATTAAGTCGAGTAGCAGGCTGTACATTTCAAATTGGTATTTTTACAAACTTAACTCAAGATCATTTGGATTTTCATGGAACTTTGGATAAGTATAGAGAAGCCAAGGCCAAGTTGTTTAAGTTATGTAAATTAGCTATAATTAATGTGGATGATGAAAGTGGACGTATTATCCTGGAAGGTTTAGAGAGTCCGTCTTTTACCTATGGAATTTACAAACCAGCGGATATTTTTGCTCGAGATATTGAGATTATGGCTGATGGGGTATCATTTAACCTGCATATTCTTGGAGTCAAGATTAGCATTAATCTTAAAACACCAGGAATTTTCAGTGTATATAATGCACTTGCAGCAGCTTCTGCCTGCTATGCTGCAGGGATCTCATTAAAAGACATCCAGTTGGGCTTGGAATCTATACAGGGTGTTAGTGGGCGTTTTGAATTATTGGATACTAATACAGACTATTCTGTGATTATTGATTATGCACATACTCCTGATGGCTTGAAGAATATACTGACAACCGCCAGGGATTTAAGCGATGGTAGGATAGTTACCTTGTTCGGCTGTGGCGGAGATCGGGATGTTGCCAAGCGTCCATTGATGGGTGAGGTATGTGGAGAATATTCTGATTTTTGTATAGTCACTTCAGACAATCCCCGTAATGAAGAAGCTATGGATATTATAAATGACATTTTACCTGGATTGAATAAGACTAAATGCCCATATGAGCTTATAGTTGATCGTAGGGAAGCAATAAAATATGCTCTGGACAATGCATTAGCTGGAGATGTGATTATTCTTGCCGGAAAAGGTCATGAAACCTATCAATTAGTAAAAGGGCAAACCATTCCCTTCGATGAAAAGCAAATTGTTGCTCAGATATTGGGAAGGGAGAAGGTTTGATGAAACCACTATCCATAAAAGAGGTGACAAATGCTGTTGGAGGCCGAGTCGCGAGTAAAGGTTCTGCCAAAGTGATTACGGGTGTATCTACTGATAGCAGGACAATCCAAGCAGGCGACCTCTTTATTCCTCTAGTAGGTGAAAACTTTGATGGTCATGATTATATAATGCAAGCAGCTGAAAAAGGTGCTGTCGCTATTTTGACACATAATCTTAACAGAACTTTGCCCCAAGGAGTACATACAATAGTTACTGGGAACACACTAAAAGCTCTACAGGATTTGGCTGCATGGTATTTAAGAAGTCTGCCAATTCCCATCATTGCTGTAACTGGCAGTACTGGGAAGACCACTACTAAGGACCTTATAAGCCTTGTTCTTTCAAAGAGGTATAAAGTACTGAAGACCCAGGGGAATTTCAATAATGAAATTGGCTTGCCTATGACTCTTTTCCAATTGGAAGCTCATCATGAGATTGGGGTATTGGAAATGGGTATGAGTGGTTTTGGTGAGATTAGTCGTCTAGCGGCTATTGCACCACCTAAGGCTGTGGTCTTTACTAATATAGGAGTATCACACATTGAGAATTTGGGTAGCCGTGATAACATATGGAAGGCAAAATCGGAAGTGTTAGAACAACTTCAAAGTGACTGTACTGTCCTTTTAAATGTAGATAACGATATTCTTCATCGTGAAGGAAAGGCTATGATTGACAATTCGACTCCTTATAAGCTGCTACGCTATGGAACGGAAAATGAGGCGGATTATCGAGCAGAAAACATTCAATTACTAGGTGAAGCAGGTATTAAATATGATTTAGTAGCCGAGGGGGAAATTTGGCCTATTTACCTTAAGGTGCCCGGACGACACAATGTACTTAACAGTCTTGCAGCCATAGCGACAGGCAGAGCTTTTGGGGTGGAAATGGCTGATATTCAAGAAGCTCTTCCATCTTATATAGGTGGCAACATGCGTTTGGATATTTTTTCTGTTCCAGGTTTTGATGATGTTAAGATTATAGACGATGCTTACAATGCCAGTCCAGATTCTGTTCAGGCAGCGCTGAAAATATTGGAGGACATGAAAGGTTCTCGTAAAATTGCTATCCTTGGCGACATGCTGGAGCTGGGTGAATATACAAATGAAGCCCATCAACTGATAGGGAAATCTGTTGCAGAATGCGGGGTAAATGTTTTAATTACTGTAGGAAAAGCAGGTATCTGGACTACAGAGGCTGCGATTAAGTCAGGAATGGATGACAAAGCTCTTTTTCATAAAACCAGCAATGGGGAAATCATCAATTGGTTAGAAGAAAATCTACAACAAGGAGATCGTGTGCTAGTGAAAGGTTCTAGAGGATTAAAAATGGAAGAGATTGTATCACATCTAAGACAGGGGAGGGACTTGAGTTGAGATCTTACGCATTCATAGTTATTATATCCTTTTTGGCTACCCTGTTACTGGGAATTATACTTATACCTTGGCTTAAGAAGTTGAAATTCGGACAGCAAGTTAGGGATGATGGCCCAAAAACTCATCTTAAAAAAACCGGGACACCTACTATGGGGGGAATTATTTTTATTTTTCCTTTAATATTGGTTAGTTTGCTTGAAACCAGGGGAAGCGGAGAATTTGTAATAGTCGCCGTACTTTCAACCCTAGGTTTTGCACTAATTGGTTTTTTGGATGATTATATCAAAGTTGTAAAAAAGCGTTCATTGGGATTGCGAGCCTACCAAAAGATAATAAGTCAGCTGGTTATAGCTGTGGTTTTAGCTTTTTATGCTTATTTAAATCCCTATATTGGAAGCAGTGTAATAGTTCCTTTTATAGGTGCAGAATGGGACCTGGGGGTTTTCTATATTCCCATTGCCACTTTTATTATTATAGGCACCGTTAACAGCGTCAATCTTACAGATGGCTTGGATGGACTTTGCTCTGGAGTCACTCTTGTAATTACTGCGACTCTTAGCATTATTCTTACCTTTTCAGCTAAGCTTGCCAATGAGGAAAGTCTTGGTTGGCTAGCGGAAAATTATCAGGATTTGATTGTATTTTCTGCCGCATTGACAGGTGCACTACTGGGCTTCTTGCGTTATAACGCCCATCCTGCACAAGTGTTCATGGGAGATACAGGTTCTCTAGGCTTAGGTGGTGCAATTTCTGCCCTATCCATACTCCTTCGAATACCCCTGTGGATCCCTATATTTGGCGGAATCTATTTGGCGGAGGCAGTTTCTGTAATTCTGCAGGTGGGATCCTTTAAACTACGGGGTAAGAGGATATTTAAAATGGCGCCTATACATCATCATTTTGAATTGAAAGGCATGCCTGAGACTAGGGTAGTTTCAATGTTTATGATTGCTACTGTCTTTCTGTGTCTGATTACACTTTTAAGCATCTAGGAGGATTTGGGGATGGAGATTAAAGATAAAACCGTGTTGGTAGCAGGTATGGCGCGCAGTGGTTTATCCGCTGCTAAATTGCTGTACAGGCTTGGAGCGCGAGTCATCGTTTACGATAAAAAAAAACATGATGAAGTTAGCGACCTAGTAGAAGAATTAGAGAGTGCTATTCATTGCGAATTTTGTTTGGGTGAAGAACCGGACAAGCTATTGGGGCAGATAGACCTTATTGTATTGAGCCCTGGTATACCAACTGATGTTCCTTTCCTTGTCAAAGCAAAGTCCATAGGAATAAAAGTTATAAGTGAGGTTGAATTGGCGTATCAATATTGTAAGGCACCGATTTTAGCTATCACAGGGACAAACGGAAAAACTACTACCACAACTTTACTAGGTGAAATTATAAAAGCGTCAGGGATAACTACCCATGTAGTAGGTAATATTGGAGTTCCTTTTACAGCTAAGGTAGAGGAGATTAAATCCTCTGATATAGCTGTGGTAGAAATAAGTAGCTTTCAGCTACAGACTGTTGAGGAATTTCGTCCTTGGATTTCTCTTATGCTAAACCTTACTCCAGATCATTTGGACCGCCACAAAACCATGGAGGATTATTTAGCTACTAAAGCACGTATATTTGAAAATCAGATCGAGGGAGACTTCCTCATACTTAATGGTGAAGATCCTTTGGTAAAAGAATTGAAGCCTGATAATGGGAGCAAAGTTTTTTTCTTTAGTTCCTTACGAACCTTGGAGGAAGGCGCTTGGGTAGAAAATGGTCAAATAATGATTAATATAGGCAAAGGAGCTTTGACTATATGTCCAGTAGAGCGAGTAGCTATTCCAGGATCGCATAATCTGGAAAATGCATTAGCCGCTGCCTTAGCAGCTGCACTTGCTGGTGTAGAGTCGAAGCTTATAGCAAAGGTACTAAAGGAGTTTCCTGGAGTTGAGCATAGAATTGAGAAGGTTGATACTATAGACGGTGTTGTCTACTACAATGATTCCAAGGGAACTAATCCAGAGTCCTCAATTAAAGCTATTGAGGCTATGAAGGGATCTATAGTACTAATTGCAGGTGGATTTGACAAGAAGGCCAGTTATGCAAATTTAATAGATGCTTTTGGTGGGAAGGTTAAAGAACTGGTTTTGCTAGGGGAAACTGCAGAGACCATTGCAGCGGCTGCTAAAGAAAAGGGCTTTAACAATATTCATATGACAAAAACTATAGAAGAAGCTGTGGAGAAATCCTGCGCACTCTCCTACCCAGGATGGAATGTATTATTGTCTCCAGCATGTGCTAGCTGGGATATGTTTAAGGATTTTGAGGAGAGAGGTCGAGTATTCAAGGAGGCAGTCAAGGCATTGAGGAGGTAGGGGGAAATGGCCAAGAAAAGACCAATTGATTTTCCAACTTTATTAACTACTATCATACTGGTCGCCATCGGTATAGTTATGGTATTTAGCGCTAGCTACTATAGCGCTGCCGAAGCCTGGGGTGATGGCTTGTTTTTTTTCAAAAGACAATGTCTCTGGGCGGTGCTTGGGTTTACTGGTATGTTTGTTGCATCTCGGATTGACTATTCCAAGCTTCAGAGATATTCCAGATTGTTTATATTAATTAGTATTGTATTGCTAATATTAGTTTTATTAATAGGAGAACCGCGAAATAATGCGAAAAGATGGTTAGGTATCGGTAACTTGAGCATTCAGCCTGCTGAGATAGCAAAGTTTGCCATGATGTTCTTCATATCTGATACAATTGCTAGAGATAGAAACAAAATAAAGAAGTTTTTTACGGGGCTACTTCCAATTTTAATGGTGTCTGGTTTCGTGTTCTTATTAATACTTATGCAACCAAATTTAAGTACAGCAGGCAGTATTTTGATACTAAGCCTAGTAATGCTTTTTGTAGGAGGGGCAAAGCTATGGCATTTTGGTGGACTTATAGGTGCAGGAGCTGTAGCTGCGGTGGCATTAACTATATCAGCACCATACCGATTTAAACGGTTTACAGCCTTTATGGACCCTTGGGAAAACCCATTAGCGGATGGCTGGCAATTGATACAATCCTTATATTCCCTTGGCTCTGGAGGGCTTTTTGGTTTAGGACTAGCTCAAAGTCGACAGAAGTATTTCTATCTACCCTATCCGGAAACAGACTTTATATTTGCAATTGTAGGAGAGGAACTGGGCTTTATAGGAGTTATCCTATTAATTTCTCTCTTTATGATATTGATTTGGAGGGGGATACGTATTGCTCTCACCGCACCAGATTTGTTTGGTTGCCTTCTTGCTACGGGGATTATCTCTATGATAGCTATTCAAGTGGTTATAAATATTGCAGTTGTCACAGTATCTATGCCAACAACTGGAGTTCCTTTACCCTTTATAAGCTATGGAGGTTCTTCTATAGCTATGTTTTTGACAAGTATTGGCGTGCTTTTGAATATCTCAAAGCAATGCAAAGTAGCGTGATAGATTTTTCGTCATGATCTTGTAATGTAACACCTGAATTTCATTCGCATAGTATGTTATTGAATCGGAATTGCATGCCCATTTCCACATACTATTTAAAGTCGAAGAAAGAGGTGTGACTGTATGGCAAGATATCGAGTCCGGGGAGGACGAAAGCTGGAAGGAAAAATTAGGGTTGTTGGAGCCAAAAATGCCATTTTACCCATTCTAGCAGCAGTAATCTTAACGCGGAAACCGGTAGTACTTTATGATTTCCCCAGTCTTGCAGACGTTGAAAATATGTTGCTGATCTTGCAATCCATTGGTTGTCAAGTGACTAGAGAAAATTCTACCCTGATACTGGACCCCTCGGGAATTAACAGTGGGGTGATACCAGACAGGTATGTAAAGGAAATACGTTCCTCAATTGTTGTACTGGGGGCAGTATTGGCTAGGATGAAGAAAGCGAGAATTACTTATCCGGGAGGCTGCGAAATCGGGCAGCGTCCTATCAACCTGCATTTGCAGGGTTTACGTCAATTGGGGGTTGTTATTGACGAGTCTCATGGTTACCTGGAGTGTGAAGCAAGCAATATGATAGGAACCGATATCCATCTTGACTATCCAAGTGTTGGTGCCACTGAAAACATAATGCTAGCAGCAACTCAAGCCAAGGGACGGACGAAAATACGAAATGCCGCTAAGGAACCTGAAATCACCGACCTGCAGAATTTTATTAATAGCATGGGTGGAAAGGTTTATGGGGCTGGTAGCAATACTATAGTAATTGATGGAGTAGAAGACTTCCATGAAACGGAATATACCGTTATCCCCGATCGAATTATTGCTGGTACTTATCTAATAGCAGCCGCTGTTACAGGAAGTGACTTGGTTGTTGATAATGTAAACCTTGAGCATATCCAAGCTCTAGTAAACAAACTGAGGGAAACTGGATGTGTGGTTAGGCCACTAAATGGAAACCATACAGGTGCCGTTAGAGTGCAAGCTCCACAGCGACTCAGAGCAGTTGAAAACACGAAAACCTATCCTCATCCAGGTTTCCCAACGGATATGCAGGCATTGTTTATGAGTTCTCTAACTGTTGCAAGCGGAACCAGTATCATTACGGAAAATATTTTTGAAAATAGATTCAAGCATGTTCCTGAGCTTATCAGAATGGGTGCTAGAATTCGAATTGAAGGTAGAATTGCCGTTATTCAAGGAGTTCCTAGGCTGAAGGGAGCGGAGGTAAGCGCTGGAGATCTACGAGGAGGCGCAGCATTGGTCCTAGCTGGCCTAAATGCTGAAGGTGAAACCCTGATAGATAACATATATCATATAGGACGTGGTTATGATAAACTGGATGAATATTTACGAAGTGTCGGTGCGGACATTGTTCGATTAGAAGATTAATGAAGGATGCTCCGTCATAAGACTTTACTACAAGCCTAAGTTTTATGACGGATAGCTTTATATAAAACAGATGAGGGATTTGTTACCAAAATCATGAATCTCCTGGAGGATAAAACTATGGGTAGAAATGGGACAAGAAGTGGGTTTTACCGTTTCATGGTTTTGCTGCTTTGTTTGGCAGCGGTTGTATTTATAGGAACGGAAATTTTTCAAGTGGAAAATTGTATAGTTGTAGGTAGTCATACCTTGGACGATGATGTTATAATAAATATATCAGGTGTATCCAAGTCAGATAATATCTTTAAAATAGATAAGAAGCTGGTTAAAACCCGGATTGAAAGCAGTGCACCTTTTCCCAAGGTTCTTGCTGTTTCTATCAAACTACCTGATGAGGTGATTATTTCTATAGAAGAAAGAACTGCTGTGGCACTGATCCCTTACTTAAGCTCTTACCTGCTAATAGACGACAGCGGGTTTGTATTGGATATTATTAAGGAGGATAGCATACCAACTCTTCCAATTGTTGAAGGCATACACATCACTCGCCTTAAAAAAGGAAGCTTGTTGGAGCTAGCAGAAAGCGATAAATATCGATATAAAGTTCTGACTGTAATGCTAGAAGCTGTCACAGAATGGGGATCTGGTGAATTAATTAATAGCATTTCCCTTGATAATCCTGATGGGATATCTTTTCTAACGAGGGATGGAATTTCTGTATATATTGGACAGGCAGTAGAGCTGGACAGAAAATTGGGATGGTTGCATTCGGAAGCATACACGACTGTGCAACAAAGCGATCAGGAGGGTAGCTTGGATGTCAGCGTTCCAGGTAAGGCTGTATTTCACCCTGATCCTGTAGAAGAGGAAGAAGAGGAAACCTTGGAAGAAGAAAACACAGATAATTAAATGAGGTGAAGGATTGAAAACCTTAGGTGGTAAAATCGCTATTACCTTGGTAAGCATAATATTGGGATTGATGTTAGCATTACAATTTAAAAATGTACAAAATGTAGGTGGAAATGTTTCCTTACAACGCACCCAGGAGCTTACTAGTCAAATACAAAGAATGAATCAGGACATTCAAAGTCAGGAAAAGCTAATTGTCGAGCTTGAGGGTAGGATTGTTGAGTATGAAAACGCTGCTCAAGATGAGGGGAAGCTTAATGATGCTATGTATCAGGAATTGGAAAGAGCAAGAATTATAGCTGGATTGACAGAGCTGGAGGGAGCTGGGGTAGTGGTTACCTTAGATATCGTTCCTTATTCAGACTGGGGTGAGTATGGTATTGTTCGAAATGTGTATCATGACGATCTATTAGCATTGATTAACGAACTAAATGCAGCTGGTGCAGAGGCCTTGGATATCAATGGAGAACGAATTATTGCTACCACTGAAATACGCAGTGCAGGTGATTATATCGTTATTAACACCAACCGTTATTCGACTCCTTTTGAGATCAAAGCTCTAGGAAATCCAGATACATTAGAGGCGTCCCTGAAATTACTAGGTGGTGTAGCTGACTCCCTTGGAGAAGAGTTGGAGATCTCTATTCGGCGGGAGGATAAGATTCGAATCCCAAAATTTAGTGGGCCATTGCAATTAGAGTATGCTCTACCTCCCCATTCTTGATAACATCGACGTATGTGATAGCTTGAGAGGAGCCGGAATGAATAAACAAAACCAAGCAGTTTGGATGCTCACTCTTGTCTGTGTTTTTCTCGGTTTTTTTGCAGTCCATGCATTTAACAGAACCCAGTCCAAGGAGAAAATTGTTAATATTGCTTCCTTGCAGAATATTGAAGAGCTTCTTAATCAAAAAAAACTGTTAGATAATAAAAAAATGGAACTAGAACGGATAATTACACAGCAAGAAAGCAAGTTAAAGGAATATGAGAATAAAGCTGGCCAGACTAGTACACAGCTGCAGCAGCTACAGATAGAAATAGAGGAAACAAAGCTAAAAGCAGGGTTGATGCCTGTACAAGGGCCAGGAGTAGAGATTGTATTAAATGATAGGAAACGAGATTCAGTTTTAACTGATAACCCCAACTTGCTTAGCTATTTTATAGTCCATGATAGTGATATGCTTAATGTTATAAATGAGCTAAGAGGGGCTGGGGCAGAGGCTATTGCAGTAAATGGGACAAGAATTGTAGCAAGCTCCCGTATAAGCTGTGGCGGGCCTACCATTAATGTAGGTAAATATGAACGATTTGCACCACCATTTATTATCCAGGCTATTGGAAACCCAGATAATCTTCTAGGAGCTTTTCGAGAAGAAAATAGTATATATCATGATTTGATTGCCTGGGGACTGGAATTTCAGATTAAGAAGCTAAATAGTATTGAAATCCCTCGCTACTTTGGGGATACAAACTATACACATGCAAGATTAGTTCAGGAGGATGAGTAAAATGTTGTTGCCGCTCATTGGTATAATGATTGGGATTTTTCTTGGAATGATGCTGCCTATTGATATTCCTACAGCATATTCTTCATACATGTCCATTGCAGTTTTGGCAGCTCTGGATTCTGTATTTGGGGGAATTCGATCGACCTTAGAAAAACAATTTGAAGCTGATGTCTTTATTTCGGGATTTTTTGGTAATGCAGTTCTAGCTGCTGGCTTAACGTATCTTGGAGAACGCTTGGATGTTCCTATATATTTATGTGCCATATTCGTCTTCGGATATCGTCTATTTAACAATTTCGCCTTAATTAGAAGGCATTTTCTTGGGCTTCTTCGAAAAAAATCCTATTTAGAGGATAATTAGGGCAAATAATGTTTTATCTTTACATGGATTTGTGATAACATAGTAAAAAGATTATATATGAAGTGAGGTTCCTATTTTGAAAGATACAGTAACAGCCATAGATATAGGCACCACCAAGGTGGCAGTACTGTTATGCCAAAGGAGCTATAACGACAATCTGGGCTTGTCTGGATTTGGCCAAGTAGCTTATGAGAAAGCACAAAATGACGAATGGAAATCCGATAAGGTATTAGTACCTTCATTGAAAACGGCTTTAGGACAAGCTAGCAAAATGGCTGGTGTCAAAGTTAGCAATTGCACTGTGGGTATCCCAAGTGAGTATTGTGGGCTGGTTTCAAATCGCGGGGAGATAAGCTTGGATAAGCCTATAACCCGCCAGGATACTATGAGTCTGCGAAAGCAAGTTGCTAATTATTCGCTGCCCGCTCCCTGGAAGATTAGTGATGTTATATATGGTAACTATTTGGTGGATGGCATGCCAGTAAGCAATCCCGTGGGACTTTCATGCAAAACACTGGAACTAGAGGCCAATATAATCTGCATCGACACTGAATTTATCAGGCAGATTACTCATGCCCTGAATTCGCTGCAAATTAATGTAGAAAGCTGGCTCCCAGTCCCAATTGTTAGCGCTAAGGCTCTACTAACGGATGAAGAGAGACAAAAGGGTACCTTGTTTATAGACGTTGGTGGGGAGTCCATCGACCTGACTATTTACAAGGAAAACATCCCCGTATTTCTTGACTGGATTCCCCTTGGTGGAAATGCCATTACTCGAGACATTGCAACCAGCGTTAAGGTTTCCTATGAAGAAGCAGAAAAGCTGAAGCGCTTTTGCGTTCTGGGACTAGCCTTACGAGATGATCCTGAAGCAGCTGAAATGAATCTTCCCATACGAGAAGGGAAAGAGATATTCAATGTTCCAATGGAACTTCTCCAAAGGGTTGTGGAAGCTAGAGCAGACGAAATGTTGGATTTAGTGGAAAAACGAATTGCAGATGAAGGCTTAAAGGACAGCTATAATAGTATAATTCTTACAGGCGGAGGCTTAGCTCTGTTTCGTGGAATACGGGAGTTTGCTTTCAAGAAGATGAATGTTCCTATAAGCTTAGGTGTTCCTGATGTAATAGGCTTATCTGGACCAACGCATTCAGCAGTATATGCTATAGGGCTTGCAGGTCTTAACAATAATGAATCAGCTTCTGTTACGACTAGTAAAGTGCTTAAAGCCCTTATTAGGAAAATTAAAGAAAAATTAAAGTTATGATAAAAATTCTCAATAAACAAGAGGAGGGTATGGCGTGTTGGAATTTGATATCGACAATGATCAATTTGCGCAAATAAAGGTAGTTGGAATCGGGGGAGCCGGTAATAATGCTATTAACCGGATGATACTAGAAGGTATGAAGGGTGTAGATTTTATTTCGGTGAACACCGATAAACAGGCTTTATATCTCTCACAGTCAACTCAAAAGATTCAAATAGGAGAGAAGCTAACAAAAGGCCTTGGTGCAGGAGCTAATCCTGAAATTGGTGAGAAAGCTGCAGAAGAAAGCCGAGAAGAGATTGCACAATCCCTTAAAGGCGCCGATATGGTTTTTATCACTGCTGGAATGGGCGGGGGCACAGGCACTGGTGCAGCGCCAATAGTAGCAGAGCTAGCTAAGGAGCTGGGGATATTGACTGTTGGTGTTGTCACCAGACCCTTCCTTTTTGAAGGTCGTCAAAGATCCATAAACTCGGAAAAGGGTATAGCCATGCTAAAGGACAAGGTAGACACCTTGATTACCATACCCAATGACAGACTTTTACAGGTAGTTGAAAAACGTACTTCCATGCTGGAAGCCTTTAAAGTTGCTGATGACGTACTACGTCAAGGTGTACAGGGTATATCAGACCTGATTGCTGTACCTGGCCTGGTCAACCTTGACTTTGCTGATGTTCGTACGATCATGCGTGAAAAAGGCTTAGCACATATGGGTATTGGTAAAGGTAGTGGCGACAATCGCGCAACTGATGCAGCCAAGCAGGCGATTCAAAGTCCATTGCTGGAAACCACAATTGAAGGAGCCAGAGGTGTTTTGCTCAACATCACAGGTGGACCGAATTTGGGGCTGTTCGAAGTCAATGAAGCTGCTGAGCTTATTGCAGAAGCTGCTGATCCAGAAGCAAATATCATATTTGGTGCAGTAATTGATGAGGACTTACAAGATGAAATCCGTATCATCGTTATTGCCACTGGCTTCCAACATCAAAAGGAAAAACAGGAACGTAAGCAGGTAAGCAAGGTTATTGAATCAGTAAAGTCAGCTGTTACTACTGAGAATGAACAATCCGATGATCTAGACATTCCAACCTTCCTCAGAAGAAATCGCTTAAAGTAATCATATAGTATAATCGTTTTAGAAATTAAAACAAAGGCTTATATCGAAGCAATTATTATGAAGCCTTTGTTGAAATACCTTTAACGGAAAGTGTATTATAAGGAAATCTATACTTTCCTAGGCATTATTAAATAACGACAATAAAGTACCTTTATTGTCGTTATTTTTTTGGTTTTGCACACATGGTTCTACAAGATTCTCTTTTTGAATATGTTAATATGAATACAATAATTAAAAAGGACAGTGAGTGGACAAAAGGTAGGGGTAGGGGTGGAGTACCGATTTTTGGATGTCATTTGGTTGGATAATCTGCTGGTTAATTTTGTGGTACTGTGGCTCACATGGAAGATATCTGGAAACAATGCTCCCATGTGGCGCTTATGGTGCTCTGCCTGCATCGGAGCTTGTTACACTATATTGCTAATTCTACCTGGTTTTTCTGTGCTATCTACTTTTATACTTAAGATAATGCTGTCTTTGGCAATGCTGGCTGTTGGATTTCGGATATCTTCCTTTTCGGCAGGACTGAAATTGCTGGGCTATTTTTATGGTATCACTTTTCTGATGGGAGGGGCTGCTTTTGGCTTTTATTATTTTTTTAATGCCGATATTCATGTAAGCCAGGGTATGTTTCTCATCAAAGACTTCCCCATAAAAATAATAATTTACTCCATGGCTTTTATTATCATGCTATACCGGTGGCTGTGGCCTTTATTGCAGCTTAGAATAAACCATCATCAGCTGGTTTATAAAGTTAAGATACACTTTGGAGATGACAGTGTGATTTTAGATGGGTTTCTAGATACAGGAAACGAGTTGGCGGATCCTATATCTGGCCGTCCAGTAATGGTGGTGGAATTTGATTCAATAAGGATTATACTTCCAGCTGAAATAGAAAAAATATATAAGGAAGGTAAAGAACAACAATTGGACTATGTGACTGAGATTTTATCAGAGTCCACATGGATTAATCGTTTCTTTATAGTGCCATATAGCACCCTGAATACTAGTAATGATTATCTTTTAGCCTTTAGACCAGATAGTATTGAGATTCTTACAGAAGGAAGCTGGTTGGAAACCAAACAATCCCTGGTGGGAATCCGCAACCGTAAACTATCCACTGACGATGAGTATCATGCTTTAATTCAACCACAAATAATCCCATAGCAGGAGGTAAAATATATGTCTTTGTTTAATAAGCTAAAGATGCACTACCAGGTTCTCCGAATTAAAATTATCAGCAAGCTCCAATTTGTAAAGGCAAGGTTTATCTACTACATAAGTGGCAATGAAGCCCTCCCACCGCCCTTGTCTACCGAGGAGGAGGTAAGTCTTATTTCAAGGCTGGACCAGGGGGATCTTTCAGTTAAAGGCACTTTGATTGAAAGAAATCTTCGCTTGGTTGTTTATATTGCCAGAAAGTTTGAAAATACGGGAGTAGGGGTAGAGGATTTAATATCCATAGGCACCATAGGCTTGATTAAGGCAGTTAACACCTTCGACCCTTCTAAAAAAATTAAATTGGCTACCTATGCTTCCAGATGTATAGAAAATGAAATTCTTATGTATCTTCGTAGAAATGGGAAGGTGAAATCTGAGGTTTCATTTGATGAACCATTGAACATAGATTGGGACGGTAATGAATTGTTGCTCTCGGATATTTTAGGCACGGAAAATGATTTGGTAACCAAATACATAGAGGATGAGGTTGATAAGGAGCTTCTGTACTTAGCTATGGATCATCTTACCCAAAGGGAAAGATGCATAATCGAGCTGAGATTTGGACTCAAAGACGGCTCAGAGAAAACTCAAAAAGAAGTAGCAGATTTGTTGGGAATTTCCCAATCATATATTTCTCGCTTGGAAAAACGTATTATAAAACGTTTGAAAAAGGAAATAAGTCGAATGCTATAAGCGAATAAATTACTCCATCTGAGGCAATACTTTCTTTAAGAAGGACATCCTGTTTTTCACAGGATCAGGGATGGAGGGAAAATGCATGCACACGAATAAAGTGGAAATTTGTGGCGTAAACACATCGCAGCTTCCTGTCCTTACAAATGAGGAAATGATGAAGCTATTTTCGCGAATGCATGCCGGAGACGAAAGTGCAAGACAAGAGTTTATACAGGGAAATCTGCGATTGGTGCTCAGTGTGATTCAGCGATTCAATAATAGGGGCGAGTCTGTAGACGACTTGTTTCAGGTTGGTTGCATTGGCTTGATTAAGGCTATTGACAATTTTGATACGTCTCATAATGTTCGATTTTCTACCTATGCAGTACCGATGATCATCGGGGAAATTCGAAGATATCTTCGAGATAATAATTCTATAAGGGTTAGCCGCTCTCTTAGAGATATAGCTTATAAGGCATTGCAGGTTAGAGAACAATTAATTTTCAAGAATTCCAAGGAGCCAACAGTATCAGAGATTGCTAAAGCATTAGAAATGCCTAGGGAAGAAGTCGTGTTTGCCCTGGACGCAATTCAAGATCCAATTTCATTGTTTGAACCTATCTATCATGATGGCGGTGATGCCATATTTGTAATGGATCAAATCCAAGATGAAAAGACTCAGGATGAAACTTGGTTGGAGGGAATTGCCTTAAAAGAGGCCATGAAGAAGCTAAACGATCGGGAAAAACTGATACTCACCTTAAGGTTCTTTGATGGAAGAACTCAAATGGAGGTAGCCGAGGAAATCGGTATCTCTCAAGCACAAGTATCAAGACTTGAAAAGACAGCTTTAAATCATATGCGCAAATATATTTGACCTAATCCTCGTCATTTTTTCTCTTCTAGCTTAATAAGATAGAAGGAGAAGATTAGTTACTGCTCATAACTAGGGAAAATAAAAAATATATTTCACTCACTGTTGCGCTCACGAATCAATCTAGAGCTCATCTCAGCTGAAAATCCTACAACTTCCAAACTCACTGCGTTCAAACAGTGAAAGTTGCTTAACGGATTTTCTACTGATATTCGCTAAGATTGATAGTCGTTCCCGCAAAGGTTCGTTGCATATTATTTTTTATTATACAAGACGTGAGCAGTAGCGAAGATAGCAGTGGAGCGAGGTGATTATATGCCAAAATCATCGGATTTTAGAACAAAGGAAGTCATAAATGTCCGAGATGGCAGACGTCTAGGTAATATTATTGATATGGAATTTAATTTAAGTGAAGGAAGGATAACAGCTATTGTAGTTCCTGGTGCTAGCCGATTCCTAGGCTTACTTAAGGAAGAGGATGATGTAATAATTCCCTGGGATAAGATCAAAAAAATAGGTGACGATGTAATACTAGTGGATGTTGCTATTCGAGTTCCTATGCATGGATAGTTGATAAACTAATGGACGAAAGTGCAAAATCATAATATAATGGGTACAAACAGTTCTGGAAGGAGAGGGGTCCCCAAAAATGAAGTGCCCATTTTGTTTTACACTGGACAGCAAGGTGGTGGATTCTCGGCCCACAGATGAAGGATCGGTTACCCGAAGAAGAAGGGAATGTATCGACTGCGGGAAGCGTTTTACCACTTACGAAAAGATAGAAAACTTGCCTATTTTGGTAGTGAAGAAGGATGGTCGACGGGAAGCATTTGACAGCAATAAAATCATGTCTGGTCTTTTACGGGCATGCGAAAAGCGTCCACTGTCCGTACACAGATTGGAAACTGCCGTGGAGGATATTGAAAAGCAAGTATATAATTCTCTAGAGCGAGAGATTTCCAGCCAGACCATTGGTGAAATGGTGATGGAAAAGCTACGGGAACTAGATGAGGTAGCTTATGTTCGTTTTGCCTCTGTATATAGGCAATTTAGGGATATTAACACTTTTATGGATGAATTGAACAAGCTACTTAAGGACAAGTAAATTATTATATAAGAAAAGCTAGTATTTGGCATTTTGTTGAATACTAGCTTTTTTCAATTTTTGGTAGTTGCCCTGAGAAGCATACAAGTGGAATTGTCAGGGTAAGATAATTTCGCATTCAATTGAAAATAAAAGAGGTGACAGAATTATGCCCATAGGATTAACTCTCCTGGTTGTGGCAAGTATATTAGTTTTATTTGGCGTGGGACATCAAGTTCTGGACAGGATGCGACTAAACGACAA
>JAAZEK010000198.1 GCA_012512335.1 Clostridiales bacterium
GGAGTTAATCAGAGATAATGAAATAAAATGGAATAAAATAAAAGAATATAGAGGGAGTTTTTTAATGATAAGAGAGTTAGAATATTTTAATATTGAGGGTGCAATTGGGTGGAATCAGAATTGGTTTCGTGATTTGTCAATGTATTTCGGTGGCTGTGCAGCTGTAACTGTCTGCGACCTTTGTATTTATATGGCAAGACAGAAAGGAATTAAATCATTATATCCATTTAACGCTAATTCCTTGAGTAAAGGAGATTATATTGCATTTTCTAAAATAATAAAAAAGTATCTTGGACCACGATTGAGGGGGGTTGACACCTTAGAACTCTACATTTCTGGTCTGCTGAATTATTGGCACGAAATAGGATGTGATTCACTTAATGCTGAGAGTATCTCCGGAACTGTGCCATGGACGGAATCAAAAAATCTGATTAAAAAACAGATAGACTCTGGTATGATTGTGCCTTTTCTGTTGCTGAATCACAAAAACCGCACCATGAAAAATTACCAATGGCATTGGTTTAATCTGGCGGGGTATAAGGAGGACCAAGGAGAGTTTCTTGTGAAAGCAGTTACATATGGTAGCTTTCACTGGCTGAACTTACAGGAACTATGGGATACTGGTTACAATAGGAAGGGTGGGATTATTTGCATAAAGAGATGAAACTTCAAAACCAAGGAAACTTTACCCATTATAAGTTATTTTTACCCTTTGCAGCTGTGCATACTTCTTAAGTATTTTCGAGAGCAAAAGCTGTCATGCTTATCCTTACTACAATTAATGTACTGTTATTTGGTATTATCGATACTAGAATAGTAATTATGTTCACTCCTGTAATCATATGGTACACATGGTTAAAAGTATTTTTTACTTGCTTGAAAAGGTTGACAGATAGAACAATATGAGATACATTTATATACATAAAAAATGCAAAAGATGCATAACTATACAGAGAAAATATTTTATAAGGGGAAATTAGAATGAAAAAAAGTATTGCACTCATAGTGGTAATCGCAATGTTAGCGATTAGCATGTTGGCACTAGTAGGCTGTGGTTCTGGGGAAGACTCCCAGGTAAAAGTTATTAACATCGCTCTTACAGAAGAAGAGTATGCTTTTGGCGTAGATAAAAACCAGCCGGAGCTTCTCGAAGAGGTTAATGAATTTATAGCTGAGATCCAAGCGGACGGAACCTTTGATGAAATTCTGGACAAATATTTTGGTGAAGGAACTCCCGTACCTGTTGAATCTGCAGAGCTTGACGCTAGCAAGGATCAGCTCGTTGTTGCTACAAATGCTGGATTTGAGCCCTTCGAATTTACAGAAGGGGACAAGTTTCTTGGAATTGACATGGAAATTGCAGCCCTTTTGGCTGAACGTCTTGGAAAAGAGCTTGTAATCAGCAATATGGATTTTGATGCTGTTTGCCTCTCCGTTGGGCAAGGCAAAGCCGATATTGCCATGGCTGGCCTTACCATAAAAGAAGACAGGAAAGAATATGTAAACTTCTCAGACAAATATTATGACGCAGCTCAGATGCTTATTGTTAAAGCATCAGAAAAAGCCTTTGACGATGCTAAGGTTGCAGCAGATGTAGAAGCAGTTCTTAGTGAACTGTCAAGCGATACAAAAATTGGTGTTCAAAATAGTACAACTGGCCAATTCTACCTAGAAGGTGACGAAGATTGGGGATTTGATGGCTATGACGTTCAATGTATTGGATACAAATCCGGTTCACTTGCTGTTCAAGATATGTTGAATGGAAACATAAGCTATGTTATTATTGATGAAGCTCCTGCGCAGTTTATATCTGAAGCGATAAACGAAATGAATTAAAGCTATCTACAGCGATGCAGAATTAAGCAATGCCCCGTCTCAAATGGTGGGGGCATTGCTATCATTCCTAGTGAAAGTAATGCTTGCCTGTAAAGGAAAGATCAACTGTATGTAATACTCGCCTGTAATGGGAGAGAGCTACTGAACGTAATGCTTACCTGTAAAGTAACGAGCGACTAAATAGAATCAGTCTACTGCTGAATGGTAAAAATCTATATAAGTGTAAAGGAAATATAAATGGGAAATTTTGATAGGAAAATTGCAAAGTTCTGGGAAATGTTTTATGAACATAACGGTTATACAAAAGTATTAACTGGTCTTAGGAATACCATATATATTGCTATAATCGGACTAGCTATTGGTATAATTATTGGCACAGTCATAGCGATTATTGAAGTGTATCCGAAATATAAAAGATTGCCCAGAGTTTTGAACACGATATGCAAATTTTATGTAGGTTTATTCAGAGGGACACCTGTTGTTGTACAGCTTCTGGTAGCTTACTATGTTTTTCTACCTCTTGTTGGAATAAACCTTCCTGCACTTCAAGTCTGTATTTTGGTATTCGGTCTAAACAGCGGAGCCTATGTATCGGAGATTATGCGAAGCGGCATCCTGTCTGTTGACCCAGGTCAAATGGAAGCAGGGAGAGCCATTGGTCTTAGCTATAATATTACAATGCTAAAGATTGTTGTTCCTCAGGCTGTTAAAAACATACTTCCCACTCTGGGAAATGAATTGATAGCATTAGTCAAAGAAACATCTGTAGTGAGCTTTGTCGGTGCAGCTGACCTATATGTTGCATTTAACTACATTGGGACAAACAGCTATGAGTTTATGGTTCCGTACCTTGCTATGGCAGTCATCTATATCGTTCTTGTAATGACCATAGCAATGCTCATAAAAGTCATGGAAAGGAGCCTAAGAAAAAGTGATAGACATTATTGATTTAAGAAAGAACTTTGGCACCCTTAAAGTGCTGAAAGGTATTACAACTACCATTAATGAAGGCGAAAAAGTCGCTATCATAGGCCCTTCCGGAAGCGGAAAAAGTACATTTCTGCGTTGCCTAAATTGTATGGAGGATCCCACTAGCGGTGCTATAATATTTAACGGTGTTGATATTTCCGATATGAAGGTGGATATTAATGTTCATCGTCGTTATATGGGAATGGTTTTTCAGCAATTTAATTTATTTAACAATAAAACTGTTATTGGCAATATCATGTTGGCACCAGTGCATATTGGTGTACACGATCTTCGCACGAAAAAGTTCAAGAATTTCTTTGTTCGAATAAGGAACTCATTTACTAAAAACAAAAAACCTCTATACGAAATTAATACAAGCGTTGCTAAAATCAAAGAGGAAGCAAAGCAAAATGCAATGCGCTTACTGAAAAGAATTGGATTAGAAGAGAAGGCGAATGATTACCCTTCTACACTGTCAGGTGGTCAGAAACAGAGAATAGCAATCATTCGAGCACTGGCAATGAATCCAAAGGTGATGCTCTTTGACGAGCCTACATCTGCTCTTGACCCTGAAATGGTCGGCGAGGTTTTGGATCTCATTAAGCAGCTTGTAGACGAAGGGATGACTATGGTAATCGTTACCCATGAAATGGGATTTGCGAGAGAAGTTGCAACCAGGGTAATGTTTATGGACGATGGGAAGATTATTGAAGAAAATACGCCAGCTGAGCTTTTCTCAAATCCACAAAACCCCAGAACTAAGGAATTTTTATCTAAGGTGTTATAGGAAAATTTGATGAGACATATAAATTCATAGAAAATACATTTAGTAATAAAGCCTAGTTTGAACACTTGCTTAGTTCAAACCTAGGCTTGCATCAAATAGCTTAAGGCTAGTCAACATTACCAGAAAGCACATTATATAATCTTGCATGGCTTGCTTCATAGTATGGGGTTACGAAAAATGTACCTATTCCAAATAGCAACGCACCTAATAAAAGCCATCCGATAAAGGAGAGATCTAAAACAAATATATCGAGCTTATGGTTGTTTGTAAGCTCTCTACTGATAGCTATTGCTTCCGCGGATGTAAGATTGGGATCTTTAGTTAATAGATATGGAACCATACGATATTCATAGGACTTAATGATACCGGGAATAATAAACAATAGGGTCCATAGAAGAGTCTTAAGAGAGGTTATAAACATGCACTTGAATATTCCCCAAAATTCATTGCTATTAAAGGTAGAAAAAAGATATCTCATACTAACATCCCCTTGAAAGCCTTTTAGGAAAAACCGATTCTTTCCCACTGTAATGAGTGGACCGATAAACAAACTAAGGATTATCCACAGTAGTACGACTAATAAAAAGAAACTAGCACCTATATAATTTATGGGGAAGGAAATCATGGAGCCTATAAAGCGCTCAATTCCTGTTAGCCCTGTATCATACACGACATTATCCTCTACATTGAAATGCTCATTAATCGAAATTCCCGGACCCATATAACTATCGTTGCTGTTATTGTTACTACTATTGTTATTTCCGCTGCTGGTAAGTAAAGTAAAGATGAGACAAACTAAAAATGCCTTCCAGTAATGCTTCTTCAAAAACTCCTTTGCATAAGTTTTCAGTTCAGTTCGTGTCCACATTTGCTGATAACCCCCATTGTTTTTTATTTCACAATAATTATACACAGATAAGAGAAAAAATAACAATAGATTTACAATAATTCCTATGACTATGTCACGATATTATAGTACAATGGATAAATAGATTACATAACTCCTTCACTATCTGGAAGTGATTATAAAACAGTCACCATATAGGAAGCTTGCATAAGTGCAAGGGGTTGAATAGACAGTAAATATGTAAATAAAATATGTAAATATAGATTGTAAATATAGAATTGTATAAGGAAACTACACATATTAAGGTATAATAACAAGTACTAAAGTATAATAACAAGGAGACTTGTCGCCATGAATCAACCTTTTTCGT
Source organism: Clostridiales bacterium (assembly GCA_012512335.1). Taxonomy (GTDB): domain Bacteria; phylum Bacillota; class Clostridia; order Caldicoprobacterales; family DTU083; genus UBA5454. The sequence continues at coordinate 4,810 of JAAZEK010000198.1, forward strand.
TACTCATCAAACCAACCTCAGCAGACTGCAACCTGCGTTGCACCTACTGTTTTTATTTAAAGAAAAGTGAACTGTATCCTGAAAGCAAGCAGCACCGTATATCAGATGAGGTATTGGAGAAAATGATTTCCAGCTATATGGCAACCGAACAGCCCAGCTATATTTTCGGCTGGCAAGGGGGCGAACCTACTCTTATGGGGCAGTATTTTTTTGAAAGGGTTGTCGCTCTGCAACGGAAATATGGAAAAGGGAAAACAGTTACCAATAGCCTACAAACCAATGGTACTATGTTGGATGAGCCCTTTACTAAGTTTTTAGCTAAGTATAACTTTCTGGTTGGTGTTAGTGTAGATGGACCACCCGAGGTTCATAATCAATATCGAACCCGGGCAGATGGATCGCCTACTCATGCTGATGTGCTCGAGGGCATCGAGAATCTTAGGAAAAATAAAGTTGAGTTTAATGTATTAACATTGGTAAATCAAGCAAATGTAAGTAAGGGTAAAGAAATCTATGACTATCTTTGCAAGGAGGATATACTTTTTCACCAGTATATTCCCTGTGTAGAGTTCGATGAGGAAGGAAATCTAGCTCCATTTGCGATAACAGGGCAACAATGGGGACAGTTCCTATGTGATATATATGACGCTTGGCATATCCGCGATACCAACCGAGTATCTATTCGCACCTTTGATGGAATAATGAATCATATGGTGTATGGAAATTATGCATCTTGCCATATGGCAGGTAGTTGTTGCCAATACTTCGTAGTAGAGCACAATGGTGATATTTATCCCTGTGATTTTTATGTGGAAGAGCAAAGAAAGCTAGGTAATCTGCAACAGGACTCTTGGGCGGATCTGCAAAATTCCAGCAAGTATCTAGAGTTCGGAAATCGAAAAGCAGACTGGAATAAAGAGTGCTCCCAATGTGAGTTTTTAACTTATTGTGCAGGTGATTGTCCAAAGCATAGATCTAACAGTGAAAATGAAGATAGTCACTTAAGCTGGCTATGTGAAGGCTGGAAAATGTTTTATCAGCATTCTATACCAGGGTTACGAAAATTGGTGGAAAACGTTGTTAATCATAACCCGAAAAAGTTTAATTCTAAACTGTTTATTGATAATAAGTTTGATCGAAACGATCTTTGCTACTGTGGGAGTACTAAGAAATATAAGAAGTGTCATGGTATCATGAGTTGAACGTTATTGTTCACTGCTAGATGGACATAATAAAAAATATATTCCACTCACTGTTGCGCTCACGAATCAATCTAGAGCTCATCTCAGCTGAAAATCCTACAACTTCCAAACTCACTACGTTCAAACAGTGGAAGTTGCTTAACGGATTTTCTGCTGATATTCACTAAGGTTGATAGTCGTTCTCGCAAAGGCTCGCTACATATATTTTTTATTTTGAGGCTGTGAACAATAACGTTAGCTAATGAGCTAATTCAAGCCGTTGACGTCAAGGCTTTGAAGGGTTATAATTAATGTAAGCGCTTACATTAGTGAACTAAAAATAGCGTATAAGGATCAAGATAATCTTGATGTAGATAAATATACCGAATAAAATTGATTGCAACGATGATAGTATTGGAGTGTATGGATGAGTATCTATGAGGTAGCCCAAAAAGCTGGTGTTTCCATTGCTACGGTTTCACGGGTAATAAATAACAGTGGCAGCGTCCGACCAGAAACAAGAGAGAAGGTAGAGGCTGCATTAAAGGAGCTAAATTACAGGCCCAATGCCATTGCTAGAAGCTTAGTGGTTAATACTACAAATACTATTGGCATTTTAGCCAGTGATGTTAGGGACTCTTACTACGCAAATGCAATTTATATTCTAGAGCAGGAATTCCGAAAGCTAGGCTATCATGTTATTCTCTGTAATACAGGAGGAGGACCAGAAAAGAGAAGGCGTTATCTTGGCCTGCTTCTGGAGAAAAAAGTGGATGGTATGGTGCTAGTAGGTTCTATTTTTAAAGAAAAAAACGGAAACCAGCATATATTGGATGCATCTACTTCAGTGCCCATTGTCTTGCTAAACAGCTCTCTAGAAGGGGATAATATTTATTCTGTAGTATGTGATGACAAAACGGGTGTATCCAAGGTAGTGGTAAGTCTAGCACTGCGAGGACATAGAGGAATTTCCTATGTTTATGATGTGGACAGTTTCAGTGGTTTAGCCAAACTTGATGGATTTACTACAGCTATGAAATCCGCAGGCTTGCCCATTAAGAAGGAATGGATTATTCAAACTGAAAGTGGTATCGATGGAGGGAGAAGGGCACTGAAAAGGCTAGAGGATGTAAAGTCCACTTGCACTGCTATCATCGCCAGTGAAGACATATTAGCAGCAGGTATTTTAAAAGGCCTTACACAAAAGGGAATGAAGGTACCTGATGAAATGGTAGTCTTTGGGTACAATGATTCTATAATCTCTCAATGCACCACTCCGGAGCTATCCAGTGTGGATAACAAAGTTGGAGCGTTGGCTAAGGAAGCATCGAAGGTGCTTTATCAGGTGCTTCAGGGAATGGAAGTTTCCCATCATAATGTAGTTGTTCCAGAACTGGTTTTTCGGGAAAGCTGTGATTAAGAAAAAATTTGACAAGCCATTAGAGTGAAGGTAAAATGTTAAGCAAAGCTAAAAAATGAAGTGGGGGAAGATTATGAAAACGTTAAATGTAGCCATTATCGGTCAGGGACGAAGTGGAAGAGACATACACGGTGCTTACTTCAATACTGATAAGGAAAGATTCAAGGTAGTTGCAGTGGTTGAGTCCTTGGAAGATCGCCGAAAAAGAGCGGTAGAAGAATTTCAATGTGATGCATATGAAAGCTACACTGAGCTTTTTGGACGGACCGATATCGACCTGGTGATAAATGCATCTTATAGTTTCCAACACGCGGCCATTACAATTGATTTATTAAATCATGGCTTCAATGTTCTCACAGAAAAGCCCTGTGCTCGCACTCCAGAAGAAGTACAGGATATGATAGATGCTGCAGAGAAAAACAACCGCATGTTTGCTATTTTCCAACAGTCACGTTTTGCTCCTTATTTTGAGCAGGTGCAGAAGGTAATCGACTCTGGCGTTCTAGGCAGAATCATTCAAGTTAGTATAAATTTTAATGGCTATTCACGACGATGGGATTGGCAGTGCTGTCAGGATTTCATGGGAGGAAGTCTGTATAACACAGGACCTCATCCAATGGATCAGGCAATTATGCTACTAAATTATCCTGAGGGAGACCCCACTGTATTTAGCAAAATGGATCGTGTCAACACTTTTGGAGACGCAGAGGACTATGTAAAGGTTATTCTCACAGCTCCAGAGCGTCCTTTAATTGATGTGGAAATTTCCTCATCCGATGCCTATCCAGTATTTACTTATAAAATTCATGGAAGTCGTGGCGGTCTAAAAGGAAATATGACCAATATCGAATGGAAGTATTATAACGAAGAAAAGGCTCCAGAACAAAAGCTAATAAAAGATCCTTTAAAGAAGGAAGATGGAACACCAGCTTATTGCTCGGAGAATTTGGAGTGGACAGAAGATTCTTGGAAGGTTGAAGATGCAGGAACCTTCACTAATGCAACAAGAAAATTATATGATACAGTATATAATAATTTAGTTAACGGTGAGCCATTGATTGTGACACCACAGCAGGTAAAACAGCAGATTTACGTCATCAACGAATGTCACCGACAAAATCCTTTGAGTCAATTCTGTTAAATAAGGTAGCTCGGGCCTTCATCTCTATTGTGAGCGGAAGGCCCTTTTAAAATTATAGGATAAACAGGGAAAGAGGCAGTATGATTATGTTAGATTACAACCCCCAAAAAATAGAAAAGAAATGGCAGGAAAAATGGGAAAAGGAAGGTGCGTTTTGTGCTTCGGACGACAAGTCAAAGCCAAAATTTTACGCTCTTATAGAATTTCCATACCCCTCTGGACAAGGTCTACATGTTGGCCACCCCAGGCCATACACAGCTTTGGACATAGTTGCTCGTAAACGCAGATTGCAGGGCTATAATGTACTGTTTCCCATTGGTTGGGATGCATTTGGTCTACCTACGGAGAATTATGCCATTCAAAATAAAATTCATCCCAAAATAGTAACCGAGCGTAATGTTGCACGATTCAAGCAACAACTGCAGTCCCTGGGTTTTTCCTTTGATTGGTCTCGAGAAGTGAATACCACAGATCCTGAATACTATAAATGGACTCAGTGGATATTTTTGAAGTTGTTTGAAAAAGGTTTGGCTTATAAAAAGGAAGCTTCCATCAATTGGTGCACTTCTTGTAAGGTTGGCTTGGCCAACGAAGAAGTGGTTAACGGAGGTTGTGAACGCTGCCATGGGGAAGTGGTTCGAAAGGTTAAGAACCAATGGATGCTGAAAATTACAGAATATGCAGAGCGTCTACTTCAAGACTTGGACACTGTGGACTATTTCGATCGAATAAAAATTCAACAGGAAAATTGGATTGGACGTTCCACAGGAGCAGAAGTTGATTTCCTAGTAACTGTCGATGATGGTAGTAAAAGCAATGAAGTTAATAGTAGGAACGAATATAGTAATAGCAATCATGATAATAGTAGCAGTGATGATATCAGTAATGACGCTACATCAATCAGAAAATTGCGTGTTTTCACTACTCGTCCGGATACGCTTTTCGGTGCTACCTATATGGTTATCGCACCTGAGCACCCCTTAATTGAGGACTATAAGGATAAAATAAGTAACTTGGACGAACTGTTTGCCTATCAGGAAATGGCTGGTAAGAAGTCTGATTTTGAGCGTACAGAGCTTGCAAAGGAAAAAAGCGGCGTGGAAATTCAGGGTTTGAAGGCTATAAACCCGGTCAATGCTAAGAAAATTCCTATTTATATATCAGACTATGTTCTTATGTCCTATGGAACTGGGGCAATTATGGCTGTACCTGGTCATGATACTCGGGACTGGGAGTTTGCTAAGGCATTTAATCTACCTATAGTTGAGGTAGTAGCTGGTGGAAATATAGATGAGGAAGCATATACAGATATCGATAACGGTGTAATGGTTAATTCTGGATTCCTCGATGGAATGCAGGTTGAAGATGCAAAGAAAGCTATTACTGATGACCTTGTAAAAAGAGGCATCGGAGAGTCAAAAGTGAATTATAAGCTGAGAGATTGGGTATTTTCACGTCAGCGTTATTGGGGAGAGCCCATTCCATTAGTACATTGTGATGATTGCGGTTGGGTGCCGATTCCTGAATCTGAGCTACCCTTGTTATTACCTGAGGTAGAAAGCTATGAGCCTACGGATACTGGTGAATCGCCTCTGGCAAAAATGACTGATTGGGTTAATACGACTTGTCCCAAGTGCGGCGGAAAAGCTGAACGAGAAACCGACACCATGCCTCAATGGGCTGGTTCTTCTTGGTATTTTTTAAGATACAGCGACCCTCATAACAGTGAGGAATTAGCCAGCAAAGAAAACCTGGAATACTGGACACCTGTTGATTGGTATAACGGAGGAATGGAGCATACTACTCTACATCTATTGTATTCTCGTTTCTGGCATAAGTTTTTATATGATATCGGTGTTGTGCCTACACCAGAGCCTTATCAGAAGCGAACCTCCCACGGTATGATTTTAGGAGAGAATAACGAAAAGATGTCCAAGTCCAGAGGGAATGTTGTAAATCCTGATGAGATTGTAGAGGAATCCGGAGCAGATACATTAAGATTATATGAGATGTTTATAGGCGACTTTGAAAGAAGCGTTCCCTGGTCTGCCAATGGAGTAAAGGGTTGTCGAAGATTCTTGGATAGAGTATGGAGAGTTCAAGAGTTCCTGACAGACGAAGTAGCTATTACTCCTCAGCTTGAAACAAGTATCCACAGAACCATTAAGAAGGTTAGTGAGGATTTTGAAGCTTTAAAATATAACACTGCTATTGCTACCATGATGTCATTGGTGAATGACTTTTATGCGGCTGCTAAGGTAAGCAAAGGTGACTTTAATGTTCTACTTGTTTTGTTAAATCCAGTTGCACCTCATATTACAGAAGAATTGTGGTCCATTCACAACGGCGATTCTAGATTAATTGATCAAGAATGGCCTAAGTGGGATGAAGCCAAGACTGTAGAGGATACAGTGGAAATTGCCGTTCAGATCAATGGTAAGGTTAGAGGTAAGGCTGTTTTATCTGCCAATGCTACTCAGGATGAAGCAAGAGATGCTGCAATGGAGGATGAGAAGGTTAAGAGCTTCTGTGAAGGAAAACAGATAGTCAAGGTCATCTTTGTGCCTGGACGAATATTAAATATTGTTGTAAAATAGAGAATCAACAAATTGTGTCATTCAGAGCGTAGCGAAGAATCTAGATCATAGAAATTTGGGTCTAAGATCCTTCACTGCGTTCTGGATGACAGTATTATTTTAATTAGTAATGGAGTGATAGAATGCCCGTAAAAATCCCAGATAATCTCCCTGCGGCTCAAACCCTGCAGGATGAAAATATATTTATTATGAAAGAAGGCCGTGCCGTAACTCAGGACATACGGCCTTTGAAAATTGCCATTTTGAACCTGATGCCCAAGAAAATTATCACCGAAACCCAAATACTAAGGTTAATTGGTAATAGCCCTCTACAGGTAGATGTGGTGTTATTGCACCCTGAGACCCATGTTTCCAAAAACACATCTCAGGAGCATCTGTTGACATTTTATCGTACCTTTTCAGATATTTGTCATGAAACCTTTGACGGTATGATTATCACCGGCGCACCTGTGGAGCTTTTACCCTTTGAGGAAGTGGACTATTGGGAAGAATTACAGGAGATTATGGAGTGGAGAAAGCATAATGTAACATCCACCCTCCATATTTGTTGGGGAGCCCAAGCAGGCTTATATCATCATTATGGTGTTCCCAAGCATAGCCTAGATAAGAAAGTGTTCGGTGTATTTCCTCACAATATCACACAAAATAATGTGAGGCTACTTCGTGGCTTTGACGACACCTTTTATGTGCCTCATTCCCGTTATACGGAAGTGCGCAGAGAAGATATACTAAAGGTGCCAGAGTTAGAAATACTTGCAGAATCTCCAGAAGCTGGAATCTATATAGTTGCTTCAAAAGATGGAAGAGAAATTTTCGTCACTGGTCATTCCGAATATGATCCAGACACCTTAAAACAGGAATACGATAGGGATCATGCTAAAGGAGTAGAAACAGCTGTACCAGAAAACTATTACCCCAACGATGATCCAACTAAAGAGCCTATGGTAAAATGGCGATCACATGCCAATTTACTATTTGCCAATTGGCTAAACTATTATGTGTACCAAGAGACTCCGTTCGATCTTATGAAGATTCGCTATTAGATATTATATAATAAGAGAACATGTTACAGCCTGAGTGCCTAGAAGGGTCCCCAGGCTGTAATTTTATTTAACAGGGATGCTTTTCTTCCCAAAGGCACCTGTGCCGAGGCCATATGTTAATATAGATAGTGTCAGGAGCCAATCTTGGAAAAATTTGCTTAGATATAGGTTTCGCTACTAACATATGGTACAATATTACATAGGCTATTACATTCTTGCAGAATAAGACGGATTAGTAAATAATCACAAATTATCATAAGGAGGCTTTTATTAATTGGTCAAACTAAGGAATCTATTTAAGAGAAAAGAGTATAAAAAAGGTTATTTTATACATGAAACAGTTAATGGATTTAAACTATGTAGAATCCTAAATGAGTATGATAAAGAGCAGGATGCTATGGATGATTTGTTGAAGTTATTAAGTCATAAGGTAACACAAGAGGATTTATTGGAAGTGTATAGCAAAAAGCAATCTTGGTAGTCAACTAACCGTTTTAGTGCTTGACCATTTCTCTTATGGCATAGTATTGTTATCACATAAACACAAGTCAAGTATATTTATTATGAGCATGTAATCAATTCTATATTTTACAACCTGGAGGGGATGAATAGCTATGAGTAAAGTAGAAATCAAAAAAGTTTATTACGATTCAGAAAATCAAACAATCATTTATGCAGCTCAGGAATTATCAAAGTACTTGGGAATGATGGGCAATTGCGAAATGGAGCTCTGTAACAGCGGAAAAGTAATGAATGCAGATGATGGAGAAGGTATACATATAGGACTGTTTAACCAGCTTGGTGTTCAATCATTAGGAATAGAGGATGCCTTTTTAGATGATGAATTATACATAGATATTAGCAATGGACAAGGTATTATAGCTGGGATCGATCCCCGAAGTGTTCTGCTGGCAGTTTATCGCATGCTAACAGAGGCAGGGTGTGCTTGGGTAAGACCAGGTGAAGACGGAGAAAACATTCCGAAAAAATCATTAGAGGAAATTAACATTCATATTCATGAAAAACCATCTTATCGCCATCGGGGAATTGATTTTGGTGGACCAAAAAATCGTGAAGATGTCCTAAACCTTATTAGATGGGCACCTAAGCTAGGCTTCAATACAATCTTTTTTGAGGGGATCAATCCGTGGAAAGAGCGTTTTTACACTAGTATCAATCATAAGGATGGCTCAAGAACCAAGCATTACTCCTATGATATGTCAAAAAAATATTACGAGGAAGCAATTTTAGAAATAAAAAAACTTGGCTTGTTGTATCACACAGCTGGTCATGGTTTTACCAGCTCACCTTTTGACTTAAAATCTGACTATAAAGGCGAAATAGATGAAGATACCAAGCAATATTTAGCTATGATAGATGGGAAACGAGGAATAAGGGGTAACTTTACTGATACCAATTTATGCTATTCAAATCCTAAAACGAGAGACTTGATCACTGATTATATAGTAGAGCTATTAAAAGAATCGCCAGAAGTCGATCTTCTTCATGTGTGGCTTGCAGACGGCATAAACAATCATTGCGAATGTGATGGATGCATTGATGTATTGCCCTCTGACCAGTATATAAAGTTACTAAATGAGCTGGATGAAAAGTTAACTAAAAGCGGAATTGGTACAAGAATAGTTTTCCTTTCCTATATCGATCTAATATGGAAGCCAGAAACAGAAGAGCTCCATAACAAAGATAGGTTTATATTAACCCATGCACCTTTCTATAGAACCTACGATAAAAGCTTTAAAGACGTGACTACATTACCGGATTTGCCAGAGTTTATGAGAAATGAAAACAAATATCCTGTCTCTGTGAGTGAGAATGCAGCATTTGTAAAGAGTTGGCAGGACTACTTCAATGACGACAATTTCTTCTTTGAGTATCATTATTGGAGAGGTCACTATAGTGATCCAGGTCAGTTTAAGATCGCCAAAGTTCTCTATGATGATATTACAAGCTTTAAGAAGTTGGGAGTAAATGGATATGTCAGTTGTCAAGTGGTCAAGTGTTTTTTACCTAATGGACTTGGAATGCATGTCATGGGACGAACACTGTGGAATAGCAGCATCTCATTTGACACCATTGCACAAGAATATTTTGATGCAGCCTTTGGAGAAGACGGACAGAAATGTATGGAATTTTTCAAGAAGCTCACAGAACTATATGGACTTGATTCCGATGATCCAGATGTAGACTTCCAAGAATTCTCGTGGACCAATTCTGGATATGAGAAAAATGCCATGCAGAAGAAAAGTGCTGATGACTTTAATAAAATAATCAGCCATGTAGAAGATTTCGTAGATACAATAGATAAGAATCTGCTAGATAACGACAGTGTTTATTATGCGTCATGGAAATATCTAAGCATATTCGCAAATATGGTAAACTTGCTTGTGCTGACTTGGGAAAGTAAAGTCCTGTATAACGAAAAGCGCACCAAGGCAGCTTGGAGGCTACTCGAGTCATACATTTTGGAGCATGAGGACGCTATAGGTGAAGTCTTTGATATTGGTTCATACTTGAGTTGGATACAGCCGTATTTCAAGTAAATTCGAGATTCGGGGCAACCCCTGTCCCTTTTTTTCATAAGCTGTCTAAATGAACACCCCCTAGCATACGATTTATGTAAGGGGGTGTTGTGATTGAAAATATTCTTCTTCCGAAAAGCCAGTTTGAAGTGGATTGTCGCCCTGGTGGCCGTCATAATTTTAGTAGTGGTACTGGCTCTAAAACTCTTCTAGTCATGTTAGCTTTTCCAACAAGTGAAAAAATCCAGGGAAGGATACATCCACCCACTGACCATCAGTGAGGATTGTCCTTCCTTTTGCGATGAGACCAGCGATTGCTGCCATCATAGCGATGCGATGATCCATTTCGCATGTGACGGTGCTTCCTGTTAAAGGAGTAGGGCCTTCTATTATCATACCATCCTCTGTAGCTTCAATGTTTGCACCAAAAGCTCGCAGAGTACGGACCACTATATCAATTCGATTTGATTCCTTTACTTTTAACTCAGCGGCATCACGAATTATTGTTGTGCCTTGAGCTTGTGTAGCAGCCAGAGCGATAATGGGAATTTCATCGATGAGTCTTGGAATCACATTTCCACTTATTTCTGTACCTCGTAGATCCGAATAGCTCGCAAGAATGTCAGCTGTTGGCTCACCTTGAGAGTCATTCTGATTTTCTATGACAATGTCTGCGCCCATCTGTTGGAATACTTCTAAAATTCCAGTTCGGGTTGGATTTATGCCAACATCCTTCATTAGAATACGAGAACCAGGCACAAGAAGTGCTGCTGTTATTATAAAAGCAGCAGAAGAGATATCGCCAGGTATTTGCAGATCTTTACCGTATAGCTCAGATATAGGGTAGGAGGTGAGAGTGAGCTGGTCAGTTTCAATCCGCCCACCAAAGTGGGAGAGCATAATCTCTGTATGATCTCGAGATAAAGCTGGCTGATGTATTATGGTGGGAGAATCTGCAGTCAATGATGCAAAAATAATAGCTGACTTAACCTGGGCACTTGCAACAGGTAAAGTATATTCGATGCCTTTTAGATTACCTCCTGAGATTGAGAGTGGTAGGGTACCTCCCTGATTGGCTTTGCTGCCAGCATTATCGACGACATTATCGTTGATGGACTGAATGTCCGCTCCCATTTGACTTAAAGGAGTTATAATACGGTTCATTGGACGCTTTCGTAGTGAAGGATCCCCATCAAGAACAGCTTCAAAGGCTTGCCCTGCTAAAATCCCTGCTAGTAGTCTTGCGGTGGTTCCAGAATTACCAGAGTCAATAGTTTTCGCTGGTTTCTTTAGCCCATGAAGACCTTTGCCGTGAATAATAACTGAAATATTTTCTTGCATTATTTGAGAACTGTCCCCATTCACAGATTTTTCAGACAGTTTAGAACTGTCTCCAATAAATTCAGAACTGTCCCCAATAATTTCGATGTCGATTCCCATGGCTTGAAATGCCTTTATGGTGTTTAGGCAATCCTCGCTCATAAGAAAGTGGGAGAGTCGGGTGGTGCCCTTGGCTAAAGAACCAAGCATAACTCCCCGATGAGATATGGATTTATCTCCCGGTATTTTTACTTCTCCAACCAATTGTTTAACTGGTGTAATTGTAACCTGCATAGATAGTTTCTCCTTAATATTATCGTGTATAAGCGTAAAAACCTGATTGATTAAGTAATGATACTGCTTTTCCCTGCGCAGATTTGTCCTCTACGGACACAACCAGGCAACCAGGTTCATCTTCTCGACTGTTGATAATTTGCATGTTTTTAATATTTACATTCTTATCTCCCAGAAAGCTGGCAACTTCACCGATGCTACCAGGCCGATCCTCTATATCTACATATACCTTATAATAGGGTAGCAGATAAAGACTATCTGAGGAAGGAATTTTATCGCGGTAATTCTTTGCTTCCATATAGAAGTTCCCTATTTCCATCTCATTGTTGCTCTCTAACTCTTGCTTAAATCTATTTAGTTTATTTATAAAATCGGATATCATAGGTAGTAGCTGTTCTTTGTTTGACAAGCTGATATCCCTCCACATTTCTGGTTGGGAAGAGGCAATTCGAGTGATATCTTTAAATCCACCTGCTGCTAGCTTTTGACCAGACTTATCAGGACCATCCCATCCTTCTACGGTATTAACCAGAGTAGCTGCTATTATATGGGGCAGGTGACTTACAGCTCCGACGCGTATATCATGGATTATAGGATCCAATACTAGAGGCAATGCACCAGTGGATGCGATAATAAGCTGTAAATCCTTAACTGCAGATGGGGGAGTACCAGTTCGGGGAGTAAGAACATAGTAAGCGTTTTCGAACAAATGAGCAATACTAGCGGCATAGCCAGAGTGTTCTCTTCCTGCCATAGGATGACCACCAATAAAGTGGATTTCCTTAGGGAGAACCTGCTCTGCTTCCTTCATAATTCCAGTCTTTATGCTACCCACGTCAGTTAATATCGTCCCAGGTTGAACGAGGGGAGCAAGCTTTCGAAGCATTTCAGGAATGCTGGAAATTGGCATACACAAAAATATAACATGAGCATTTTTAACAGCTTCCTCCAAATTGCTGGTAACTATATCGACACTGCCGTCTTCTTGTGCAAGCTGGCAGTTCTTTTCATCACGATCCATACCTATAATATAGAAGTTATGATTGGTACGACGGAGAGCCTTAGCTAGGGAGCCTCCTATGAGGCCTAAGCCAATTATGGCAATGCTTTTATTATCCATAGACTTACATCTCCCGTCCCAAAATGCTAGCGATTCTACGAATGTCTATCATTAGTTCAGTAAAATTGTCAAAGTTAAGTGACTGGGGCCCATCAGATAAGGCTTCTTTTGGATTAGGATGCACTTCCACGGTAATTCCGTCAGCACCTGCAGCAATGGCTGCTCGGCTCATAGGAGTTACAAGCTCCCACCTGCCAGTTCCATGGCTAGGGTCAGCAAAAACTGGCAAATGACTAAGCTCTTTTGCAGCAGGAATGCTACTCAAGTCCAAGGTGTTTCGTGTATATGTTTCAAAGGTCCTAATTCCTCGCTCGCATAAAATGATATTATAATTACCTTCACTCATGATATATTCTGCTGCGTTAAGCCACTCTTCGATTGTCGCAGATAGACCTCGTTTTAACATAACTGGTAGCTTAAGCCTGCCAACCTCCTGTAATAGGGAGAAGTTTTGCATGTTTCTTGCACCGATTTGAATAATATCTACATATTTGGCAGCTAACTCCAAGGAGCGGGTAGATACTGCTTCTGATATTATGAGAAGACCTGTTTCCTCTCTAGCTTCGGCTAGAATTTTCAAACCATCCTCTTCAAGTCCTTGAAAGGAATAGGGAGAAGAGCGGGGCTTGAATGCGCCTCCTCGCAAAAAGGTAGCTCCTTGAGTCTTTAGAAATCGAGCAGTGGACATCAGTTGCTCTTCACTTTCTACAGCACATGGACCTGCCATTACTAGAACCTTGTTTCCACCAATTATTTCATTACCAACCTGAATTTTTGTATTCTTAGGATGAAAAGCTCGCCCAGCTAGTTTATATGGCTCCACTATATGAACAATTCTTTGAACACCAGGCATGAGCTCTAATGGTGTTTCGGCTAATTGACGTTTATCACCTATAACACCAATAATGGTTCGCTCGGAACCTTCAGAGATATGAACACCTAAATTTAAGCGTTCTAATAGTTTTTCTACACCTGTAATGTCTTCTTGTGTTGCCTGTGGCTTCATAACTATAACCATTCTACATTCCTCCATTTAACTATGCTACGTTAATAAAAAAACAATAGCAGATAACTTTCTATTAATATCAAACTTTGATTCTACTGCAAATAGTCCTTGAATTGTAATTCAGAGGAGCTTGCGACGAAGAATTTGATAGTATATTCACTGATATACTTTCTACCATTCTACAAGTGACCAAACACGCTTTCATCCAGCAAAAAAATTACTTATGCAAGTTGGATAATATTTTTGCTTATATCATACATCCATGAGTCACATCAATGGAAGCAGGAGAACCGTCCCGGTGCTTCCTTTACACTTCCCGATTGAGGCAGGAGAACCGTCCCCGTGATTCACCCCCGTGCATCACGCTAGTGCTTCCAATACTATATCCGTTTCTACATTGTGAAATACTTCTACACGTCCAGGGCCGACTGGAAGGACAAAGCCAATTTTATCGCCAATGTTCTTCTTGTCATGTCGCATCCAGCCAATAAGAACATTAGGATCTACATCTGGCAGAGTAACGGGAAGTCCAGCTCCAATTAAAACTGCTTCTAGACGATTAACATACTCTGCTGGAACCATACCCATTAGATGGGTGATGCGTGTTTCCACTATCATACCTATCGAAACGGCTTCTCCATGGGTATAGGAGCCATAGCCAGCTGAAGATTCAATTGCATGCCCTACAGTGTGACCAAAATTCAAAATCGCTCTTAAGCCTTGCTCTGTCTCATCTTGTGAAACAACATCCGCTTTGATTTCACATGAGCGTTGTATGGCTTTAGATAATAATGAGAGGTCTAGTGACATCAAATCAGTCATATGGGTTTCTAACCAGCTAAGAAAGCTCTCATCATATATGACTCCATACTTGATTACCTCGGCTAAGCCAGTAGACAGCTCTCTTTTTGGCAGCGTCTTTAAGCTTGAGACATTCATGAGAACGCTTTGAGGCTGATAAAAGGCACCTATAACGTTTTTGGCCTTTGGGTGGTTTACAGCTACTTTTCCACCAACACTACTATCAACCTGAGCCAACAGGGAAGTAGGAATTTGAACAAATGGAACTCCTCGCATATAGGTAGCTGCTACGAAACCAGCCAAATCACCGATTACACCGCCACCTAAGGCTACTACTAGAGATTGACGGTCTAGGTTTGCCTCCAGCGCTATATCATAAAGCTTTTCTGCCTCACCTAATGTTTTTGCAGATTCTCCGGGCTTTATTACAGCAGTAGTAACGGTAAATCCTAAATTGCGAAACTGCTCTTCCACAGCTTGCTGATACCAATTAGCTACATTTTCATCTGTGATGAGAAGTAGCTTTCTATCGCTTGCATCTTTAGTATATATACTTGATAAGCCTTCCTGAAACAGGCTTTCCCAATTGTCATCCAAATAAATGGAATAGGATCGTTTCTCTAGTTGTACGGGTATTGTTTTAATGTCTGACACCACCTTGAATATACTTTTATAATCATAAGGCATTTGAAGATTCTTCGCTATGCTCTGAACGACTAACATTCTTGGCGAATATCAGCAGAAAATCCGTTAAGCAGCTTTCACTGTTTGAACGCAGTGAGTTTGGAAGCTGTAGGATTTTCTACTGAGATGAGCTATAGAATGATTCGTGATCGCAACAGCGAGTGGAATATAATTTATTATTTTGAACTGAGGCAGGAGAACCGTCCCCGTGCTTCACTTCATACTATCACTTAGCTCTATAAACTTATCAATATCCTGCTTAATCAGCTCAAGTGAGGATCTCCAGAATTCGATAGAGCGAATATCAATATCCACCATCTTAGCTACTTCCGCTATTTTGTTCTTTCCAGTTGCATTTAGCAGCTTGTTGTACTCTGGCACAAAGTCTTTACCTCTCTTTAAGTACTCGGCGTATACACCTTTACCAAACAGCAAACCAAAGGCATAGGGATAGTTATAGAAGCTTCGTCCAGCAGAATAATAATGGGACTTATTAATCCACATGTAGGGATGTAGGAAGTCAGAATCCAAACCATCGCCGTAAGCCTCTTTTTGAGCATTTATCATAATCTCTTTAAATTCGTTAACTGAAAGAGAGTGATCTTTTCTTTGTTCGAAGATCTCGCTTTCAAAGATGAACCGACTTAAAATGTCTACAATTACCTGTGTGGCGTCAGAAATGCTTGTCTCTAAAATTCCAATTGCCTGTTCATCTGTAGCTTCACTCAGGGCGGCATTCATAATAATAGTCTCTGCAAATATGGAAGCAGTTTCTGCTATTGGCATGGGATAATCACTGTTTAGTATGGATTCATCTTTCAGCATATGGCCATGATAGGCATGACCAAGTTCATGAGCTAGGGTAGTCACATCACTAAAGACACCAGTAAAATTAGCCATAACTCTACTTTCGCCAATTGGATGTAAGTTTGAGCAAAAAGCTCCGCCACGTTTTCCATCTCTAGGCTCAGCATCAATCCATCTCTTCGCAAAGGCATTGTCAGCAAAATCAGCAAAATTGTCGCTAAAGGTGCGCAGAGCCTTTACTATATATGTACGAGCTTCTTCGTAGGTAAACTTCATATTCATTTCACCTACAGGGGCAAACAAATCATAGAAGGGAAGTCCGTTCTTATGGCCCATCAGTTCGCCTTTTCGTCTTAGATATCTATGGAAATCTGGCAGATATTCTCTCATAGCTGCAAGCATAGCATCCAGAGTCTCGCTATCTATTTTGGACTTAATAATGGATTCCTCAAGAGGTGAATCAAAACCTCTCAGTTCACCTACTGTAATAACTTCGCCCTTGATTCCGTTCAAGCAGGCTGCAGAGCTCTCTTCAATCTTATTATAAGCTGCTAGTTCCGCTTCGTATGCAGTTTTTCTAACATTTTGATCAGCTTCATAGGCTAAATTTCGAACCACGGGTAAGGGAAGTTGCTTTGCTTCTCCATCCTGCTCAATGTCTACCAAGAGGGTTGAAACAATCTTATTTTGAAGATTTGACCAGGCACGAGAGCCACTGTCTACCATTTTCGCAAGAATTACTTCCTTATCCTCGCTTAAAACATACTTGGATTTTTCTACAATGTTCCAAAGATAGAAGGAGTGCTCCTTCAATAGCTTTGATGTAGTGATCAATTCCTGCAGATTGTCAAGAGAAGACAACCACTTTTCAAATTTTACTGATGGCTCTGTTAACTCGGTTATCATCTTGTTTAGCTTATCCAAAATGGCCAGCGCTTTTTCATTTCTGGCATCCACGCTTACAATAAGGAAAGCGTAAGACATAAGCTTGGCAAAAAGGTTGTTCAACTTAATATCTGTGTTTATGTAATATTCAATTTTATCGGTCCCATTATCCTTCGATCTCAGGTTGGATACAGACCATTGCTTTACTTCCTCTATCAACTCATTGGCTTTCTCCATGTCTTTATTGTATTCTTCTGAATCAAAGGAAGTATAAAGCTCATCTAGACTCCATCGTAAATCCATTCCATTACCTCCGTCGCTTTTTCTTTAATGATATATTTAAAGGTGGAATAATTCAATACAAATATTCTCTTTAAGCCATAAATTGTGAATTTACTAGGATTAAAAATCATGAAAAGCTAAAATATAGGTATATTTATCATGTAATAGAATAATATTCTAAGTTTTGACGTAAAATATTCTTAATCTCTTTATCAATTCCTTGTGAAATATGGTACAATAAAGAAGGAAAATCAGAATCTATATCGAAATGTACATATTAGGCTATATGAGCAAATTTAGAAGATTACTGGTTTGCCATTAATCTGACTGAATATAATGAATGGGGGAACGTTGATGAAAAACTATACGACCGACAAAATTAGAAATTTAGGCATCATTGGCCATGGAGGCGAGGGAAAGACTACCCTAACAGAAGCCATGTTGTTTAATGCCAAGGCAATTGACCGTATTGGCAAGGTTGAAGATGGAACCACCACCACTGATTATGATCCAGAAGAATTAAAAAGGCATATTTCCATCAGCTCAGCTGTTGCACCGATGGAATGGAAACAACATAAGCTAAATGTTATCGATGTACCTGGCTATTTTGATTTTGTTGGTGAAATGGTTAGTACGCTCCGAGTAGTAGATAGCGCTTGTATCGTTGTAGGCGCCGTATCTGGTGTTAGTGTTGGTGCTGAAAAGGCCTGGGAATATTCTAAGGAATATGGAATGCCAAAAATGATTTTTGTTAATCAGATGGATAGAGAAAATGCCAATTATACCAAAGTGATTGATCAATTGACTGAACTATATGGCACATCCATTGCTCCATTCCAAGTTCCTATTATGGAAGGCGAAGAATTTACAGGATATGTAGATGTTGTAGCTATGAAGGCTAATAAGTTTCAGGGTAATGATTTAGTGGAAATACCTATACCTGAAAACATGGAGGATGAAATAGAGTCTATCCGCACCACACTCATAGAGGCAGCAGCTGAAACTAGTGAAGAGCTCATGGAAAAATACTTTGAAGGCGAAGAACTCAGTGAGGACGAAATTCAGAAGGCTCTTCGTGTAGGAGTTGCCAATGGAGAAATAGTACCTGTAATTTGCGGATCCGCTGTTAATAATCGAGGAGTAGCTACACTTATGGATATTGTTACAGCCTATATGCCTGCTCCTGGTGAAGGTGGAAGTGTTACTGGTAAGAATCCTCAGAGTCAGGAAGCGGTAGAACGAAAATATTCTGCTTCAGAACCTTTCTCTGCTTTGGTATTCAAAACTGTAGTTGACCCCTTTGTAGGAAAGTTATCCTTATTTAAAGTTCTATCTGGTGAACTTACCACAGGCGGTAGTGTGTACAATCCCAACAAAGATAAATCTGAAAAAGTAAATAATTTATATTTACTTAGAGGTAAAAAACAGATAGGTATCGACAAGGTAGTATCAGGTGACATCGCTGCAGTAGCTAAGCTACAGTCCACCATGACAAGTGATACCTTATGCGAACAGTCAAGTCCCGTTATATATAAGGAAATTGAGTTCCCCGAACCTTCTATATCTCTAGCTGTAGAGTCTGAGAAAGAAGGCGAGGAAGATAAGGTGTTTGCTGGTCTATTCCGTCTAGCGGAAGAAGATCCTACTTTCACCATAGATAAGGAGCCAGAGACTGGTGAGATGTTGATTTCTGGCATTGGCGAAATGCATCTTGAAATTATCGCAAAGAGACTGCAAAATAAATTTAATGCTTCCGCCGCTTATAAGGAGCCGAAAATTGCTTATAGAGAGTCAATACGCAAGCCTGTGAAAGCAGAAGGCAGGCATAAGAAACAGAGTGGTGGCCATGGACAATTTGGTCATGTTTGGATTGATTTCGAACCAATGTTAGATTCAGAGGAAGAATACGAATTTGTAGATAAGGTAGTAGGCGGTGTAGTTCCGAGACAGTATATTCCAGCTGTTGATAAGGGCCTGCGCGAAGCTCTACCAAACGGAGTTTTAGCAGGATATCCTATGGTTGGGATCCGAGCAACACTATATGATGGTTCATATCACAGTGTAGACTCCTCTGAGATGGCCTTCAAGATAGCCGCTTCCTTAGCATTTAAGAAGCTAGAACAGGCTAATCCTGTTTTGTTGGAGCCCATCGTGAAAGCTGAAGTTCTGGTTCCTGATGACTACATGGGTGACATTATCGGTGACTTGAACAAACGCAGAGGCAGAATCCTAGGAATGAATCCAGTGGGAAATGGTCAACAGGAAGTAGTTGCAGAAGTGCCACAGGCAGAGATGGTAAAGTATGCTACGGATCTTCGCTCTATGACCCAGGCACGAGGTAGCTTTAAGCTTAGCTTCGTACGTTATGAAGATGTTCCTGGCAACATAAGCGCCAAGATCATCGAGCAGTCCAAAATAGAAGCTGAAGAGTCATAAAAGATTGAACTTACAAAAAGCCTCCTCCTGTTTATGGAGCAGGCTTTTTTCTTAGTTACGGGATATGGGGCACGAAGCATTAGGCGCTGGGCACGAGGATTATGAGTGGAGTATTTGTCATTCCGAATATAATGAGGAATCTTTTTTGGTGTCAAAAGACTTGAATTAGATGTTGTTTATTTGTTAACTTATTAGGGTAATTGTATATGGGAGTAGCAATGCTCCCATAAATGAAAGGAGCGTTAACATGTTATTATTCACAAATTCTAAGGCCTATATAGATGGAAGCTGGAAAACTGGTCTAGAAATTTTAGTAGATCAAGACAAAATAGTAGATATCAAACCTCAAGGCAGCTATAAGGAAGCTCAAGCTAAAATTGTTGATGTTAAAGGTACTTTTCTAACTCCTGGTTTTGTCGATATTCATATCCATGGTTCTAATGGAGCGGATGTTATGGATGCAAAAGAGGAGTCACTGCAAAACATTTCCAACTATATTGCTGGTAATGGAACCACCTCTTGGCTGGCGACTACAATGACCGTAAGTATAAATGAAATTAGAGACAGTCTTCATGCTGTAGGAAAATATATGGACTCAGATCATGGAGGAGCACAAATCCTTGGGGTTCACTTGGAAGGACCTTTTCTAAGCCCACTTGCCAAAGGCGCCCATGCAGAGGAGCATATTATTCTTCCAACTATTGATAATTATAAAGCAATTACAGATGGAATTCCTGATATTGTTCGTTTGATTACCATTGCACCAGAACAGGAAGGTGCTCTGGAATTGGTACCGTATCTTAAGGAAAGAAGAGTTACAGCTTCTTTAGGTCATACCAAATGTACCTATCAGCAGTGTTGCATGGGAATTGAAGCAGGCATGAATCATGTATGCCACTTCTATAATGCCATGACACCACTCAATCACCGTGAACCTGGTGCAGTAGGAGCCATTTTTGACAATGATTCTACTACTATCGAGCTCATTGCGGATTTGGTTCATATTCATCCAGCTGCTTTGCGCTTGGCAGTAAAGGCAAAGGGGCCTCATAAAACCGTCTTAATCACAGATGCCATGTCAGCAGCAGGTTTAGCAGATGGCGAATATGAGCTTGGTGGACTGCCTGTTACAGTTAAAAACGGAGAAGCGCGCCAAGACGATGGAACCTTAGCAGGAAGCACCTTGAGCCAGGATGTTGCTCTAAGAAATATGATTAAAATTGGTATAGCATCAGAGGATGTTATCCCCATGCTAACAGAAACACCTGCCAGAGAAATAGGTGCAGATCATTATAAAGGTAAATTAGCCGTTGGCCATGATGCAGACATCAATATTTTAGATGAAGAATTTTTTGTACAGTCCACCTATACCCAGGGGAAGCTGGTAAAAAAGTAAAATGAGAAATCGCATTCTAACAATTTTACTAAACAATCAGGACAGCTTTGTGTCCGGCGAAGACATCAGTCAAGAGCTAGGTGTCAGCCGGACTGCTGTATGGAAAAACATAGGACAGCTAAAGGAAACGGGCTTTAAGATACAGTCGGTGTCCAATAAGGGATATCGACTAACCAGCCTAGTTGATAAATTTGAACCAGCCTTAGTTCAACATTATCTGACAACGAAAAATTTTGGACGAGCTTTAGAGGTCCATGAAACCATCAGCTCCACCAACAGTAGAGCCAAGGAGCTTGCCCAAAGTGGTGCAGCTCACGGAACATTGGTGGTAGCAGAGAGGCAGTCAAGTGGAAGAGGTAGGCTAGGACGATCTTGGGAATCCCCAGAGGGACTGGGTCTTTGGATGAGCTTAATATTACGGCCTTCCTTTCCTCCAAGATTTGCTCCAAGAATGACGGTGCTGGCTGGTTTGGCTGTTGTTCAAGCAATATCTCGGATAACTGGGCTAGAGGCTTTTATTAAGTGGCCAAACGATATTATTATTAACTCTAAAAAGCTATGTGGCATTTTAACAGAGATGCAGGCGGACCCAGATTTGATTGATTATATTGTTCTGGGCATCGGTATGAAT
The DNA here is from genome assembly GCA_012512335.1 of Clostridiales bacterium. Lineage (GTDB taxonomy): Bacteria > Bacillota > Clostridia > Caldicoprobacterales > DTU083 > UBA5454. Next base: position 26,394 of record JAAZEK010000198.1, read on the forward strand.
GTCAATACTCAGAAGGAAGACTTTCCTATTGAGTTAAGGGATTCAGCAACATCCTTGAAGCTGGAAAAAGGAGAGCATATAGATCGCTGCAAATTGTTAGCAGAGCTACTAGCTGTATTTGAAGACCTAGACAATCGTTATCTAAAAACAGGAGACTTTTCCGAAATATTGAATGAATACAAGGAGAAATGCATTACCCTAGGACGTACAGTTCGTGTTACTGGACCTACAGAAGCATTTGAAGGCACAGCTGTAGATCTCACAGATGACTTTGAATTAATAGTAGAAACAAAGAGCGGTGAAAGCCGTAAGGTCTTTTCTGGTGATGTATCCGTTCGAGGAATAGCAGGCTATATATAAACACAGTAAAAGTGAGCTTTAGGGTAATAAAACTAGTTCTACTAACAACAAGAAGGAAATGAAAGCAATTTTGTGAATTTTCTTTCCAAAACTGCATTGCTTTTCCGATGAAAGTACTTTAATATGATATAGACTCCAAAGAATCCAAAAAAATTAGGAAAATTAACGGGGGGTACTATTTTGGATATATTTAAGAGGATATTTCAGTACAGTGCTAAGTACAAAAAAAAGTTTGTCTTTGCCATTCTGATGCATGCTCTACTCATCGCTATTAACCTTATTACACCTCACATCTCTCGACTTATTGTAGACGACGTCATAAAAGAAGGCCAACGTGATTTACTTCCTATACTTTTGACAGTACTGCTTGTTGCGGCTGTTGTCAAAGGAGTAACCATGTTTATTCGAGGCTATCTCTTTGAAGGTTACTCTCAGAATTGTTTATATGATCTAAGGAATGATATGTATACACACCTTCAAGAGTTGCCTTTTTCATTTTATGACAATAACCGTGTTGGCGAGCTGATGTCTCGGATGACAGGGGACCTGGAAGGAATCCGTGTATTCCTAGCTTCTGGTATACCCATATTCTTCGAAAACATCATATACTTTATCGGAACAGCTATCATATTGCTAATTATGAACGCCAAGCTGGCCCTTGTCACCTTAATTGTGACACCTCTCATAGCTGTTGTTGCGTATAAATTCAACAAACTAATACGTCCCAAATACAGTGAAATCCGTGAGCAACAAGCGGCACTTAATACAGCGGCTCAGGAGAACATCTCAGGGGTTCGAGTTGTTAAGGCATTTGCCCGCGAAGAATTCGAAATTGAAAAGTTTGAAAAGGAAAACTTCCAGAATCGAGAATTAAACATTCAGGCCAGTCATATATCTGGCACATACTTTCCCATTATGGATTTCTTGTCCAGTTTTTGCCTGGTCGTTTTAATTTGGCTAGGAGGCAGCATGGTAAGCACTGGTGAAATCAGCCTGGGTATAGTTGTTGCCTTTAATGGTTATCTTTGGATGCTCATAATGCCTATGAGAATGCTGGGTTGGATTACCAATATGGCAGCTCAGGCCGCAACCTCTGGTAAGCGGGTATTTGACATCTTGGACACTGGATCTGCTATAAAGGAAAAAGAAGATCCTTACAATCCCGAGGAATTCAGGGGAGAAGTTACATTCGAAGATGTTTCTTTTCGATATAGAAAGCAAACCGTCCTATCGGGCTTGGACTTTCATGCACCAGCAGGAAGTACAGTCGCCATTATGGGTGCTACGGGCTCAGGAAAAACCTCTATCATCAACTTGATTGAAAGATTCTATGATCGAACATCAGGCAC
>JAAZEK010000199.1 GCA_012512335.1 Clostridiales bacterium
TCTATGGGAGCACACTGTCCCTGTGACGGTTCTGCTGATCGCCACACAAAGGACGCCATACGTTTTTCTCCCTTTTGCATATATGCACCATGGTAGCTGCTATACCATGAATTCTTATTCACAGCAGGATTTTTACCAGAAAGATCAAATTGCCTGTGCCATAAAGCCATCATGGATAGGGCATTCCCACGGTCTGATTCCAGTCGAGTATAGTAAAGAGGCGATTTCTTTTTCAAACCAGCACAACGGGCAGAAAGGAATGAACCATCACCATTGTATACAGTTTCGGTACTTAAAATGTCTAGCCAACCACTTTCCAACATAGAACAGTCTTCATCAAACATATCCTCTGCTAATAGCCAGGCAGGTAGGGCATAGTCCTGACAATAGCTGTAACGAATACGTGTATCACCACCAATGCGATTAAGCCTGCCATCCTCATATGTCATAGATCGTGCCAGCGTCCATAACCCTTTTGCATTATGATACAAGGCTTCTGGTGGTTTCTCGTTGTGTTTTTTATAAAAGAAATGTAGCATGGCAATATTGGAAAGACAGATTATCATGTAACCAAGATTCATGTAGCCATGATGATCTAAAGCAAAGCTATCGAAGAAATTTGCACCTCGAAGTGCGTCCTTCACCATTATGCCATCATAGACGGTTTCATTTGTTTCATCGGACTCAATTGAAATTCCATTAATAAAAAAGTGGGTTGCTTTTTCTTTATAGGCTTTTGCATTGGGAGTGTCAGGATACATGGTAGCCACACGGCTTAATATTGCACCGTTCCAGATATTACTCTCTGGTTTGTTTTTCCCACTTTCAGCCAGCAGACCTGCTCCAATTATATAGTTTTCCAGTAGCCAATCCGCTTCTGAAACTAATACCTTACGCAACAAAGCTAGATCTTCTGTTGTCAGATGGGGTATCAAGATATCCACACCATGCATCATGCGCTCTACACCTAATGCGCTAATCCATGTGTGACCCCACTTTTCTCCATCGGCACAGCTGTAATCTCCTTCAATATGGCTTTGAAGGCTAAAACGAAGCATTGCCTTTGCCTGCTCAAGAACCTCATGTCTAGCTAAACCATAGGATTCGAAATCTGAATCTGGGTCTAGGGCTGCCACAGCGAAAGCAGATAAAGCCTTCTGGTTTGTTTGCACTCCCCAGGAGTTATATCCAGCTCCATAGCACATTAACTCTGGGCGGTCAGGAAAGGTATGTAGATATTGTTGTGAATCCTTAATCCATGGAGTAAGAAGATGGATATAGTCCTTTGATTTATTATTTTTCATTTAACTGGCCTCCTGATTGCTGAGCTAACGATCCTCGCATCTATAATTTGAGAAATAACATCATATCGAGGCTCTAATTTATCATATTCTACTTTAAATTCTTCATCCTTCATCAATAGTTCTCTAACTTCAGAAAATTTTGCTCCGACTTTACTCATCCTCACACCATCTTTCAGTACTTATATTCTTTTAAAAAATCATACATATCCCAATAGTCCTCCGGATGAAGGCGTCCTGTTTCATTTAAAAATCGTATGAAACGCTTGAAACTTATTATATTTGTCTTTTTTACTTTCAATTCGATGAGCACTTCGTTTAAATAGTCAACTAGATGCACATATTCAATATCTAGTAATGCTTGTGGGAGGTCAAGGTTGACCAGGTAGCTATTAGCAAAAGTCTCAATGTTTGCAGTGTGCTGCTGAACCATTTTTACACTAAGACCAGATTTGGAAAGATGCTTGCTAAAGGCTTTAAAGATCAAGTTATTGCGTTCCAAAGCTCCCTTCTTAATTTGCTCAGTAGTCGAAACATGACTCTGCGGAATCAGGGAACTAATAATCCCCTCCCTCTCTTTTGCATCTCTATAGGCAAATTTCAGGTTACTACGATAACCGCTACCAAAACTCATATTATATCGACTTAATATGCCGTCATGAACAATCTTCTCATTAAATGGAAGCAGCACAGCCTTCGTTAGGACAGGAAGAGCTGCTGTTACAATATCTTCAATTGGATCTATAATTCCATGAACGCCATAAGCCTTGGGAGGTGTTTTGTCATCTATAAATATCGTATATTTCTTTAAGTACTTGTATATAAAAAAGGTACCTGCGATACGATGCCTCCAACTTGCAGCTATGCTGAGTTCGTCATCAGCGTGTCTTGCAGGGTTTTCAAATACAAAAGATTCAAGAAGAGAATTATCAGCCCACAATTTTTCGCGTATAGGTACAGCTGTACCGGCTAGAACTTTTCCATTCTCCAACTGAGTTTTAAATTCACTGGATATGTTGAACTTATCGTTGACATATGCCAAAAGTGACCAATATATTTTGTAAAACCTCTCCGCTTCCTGAAAATTAAGTATCATAATTCAACTTCTCTCCATTTAGTAATTTTCTTACATGATTTTATCCAATTTACTGTCACAGCGCAAACACCTTTGTACAGCAGCCTGCCCGTTATCCTTCTCTTCGTAGCTACACTGATCGCAGTAATTTAGTCTGCATCTCGGGCAATCAAAAACAGCATTTACCAATTCATCCGTTCGATCACTAATATGTCCAACGGTGGACCCGCAAAAGATACAATAGGCTTTCATTAAACGCACCTCCAAAATGATTTTTATGTAGCTTTGTATTTTTCCAGTATAATCAATAATATTCTGTTACGCAACGAGTATATTTTGTCATTCTAACTCCTCCAGCAATTCACGCCTCAAGGTTTGGAAGTTATCAGCTGATGAATTATAATCATCAAAGGAGGTGCATACCTTGCGGATAATCTCATGTGCTTTTTCCTCATCCTTAAGCCCCAACTGATAGAGCAGTTCGAAGTCTTCAGCCCCTGCCCTTTGTAAATGACCACGCATGCTATACCAAGGTCCATTATCACCTGGATAAACTATAAATGCATTTCCAGGTGGTAGTAGCTGTTCTGGATTTCCTCGATAGTAGCAGGTGCTCTCAAAAGGATCCTCGTTAAACACGTTGTAACCCCAGTGCAGAAAGCCTTTAGCATCATACAGGTAGCACATCCACATAGGCAAACGGCTTACCAATAAAGGTAGATCCATTGCCCTATTCATAGTATAGCCTGCTGGAAATCCGCAGGTATAAATCCACATTTCCTCACCTAAAGATTGAAGTTCTTTAAACTTGGAAAGATGCTTTTCAAATACAGACTGTTTCACCACCCAAATATCAACTGCCCCCTCCAAATCAGTTGATTCGACAGGATCATTAATTATTACACCTGGCATGAATTTACGACATATTCCAGATAAAATCCTATAATGTTCACTGTTAGGAAATTGAGGTTCGTCTACCAGGCACTGCATATAATTATCTTTCCATCCATTTTCTATAACAATGGACCATAGCTTTGAAAAATATATCTTTAGCTGTCTGTAAGCTTCAAATGAGATGGAGCTAATATCTCTGTCCCAGTTGAGATAGTGCTCTGGCTTCTGCCATTCCTTAAATCGAGCAACAAAGCCTCCGTATACATGGTTGAATCCTGCTTTTAGCGCCATGTTCCCCAGCTTTTCTGCAGCTGAGAAATCAAAATCTGTGACTTTTCCCGTTTCATCTCTAATAGGCACACCAGATGGCAACATAATATGATTATTGCGCATATCTATTTGATTTTTCAAATATTTATCCACCATATTCCAAAATGATTTGCTGTCGGCCTGTAAGCTATGAAACTTCTCTATACTTTCTAAGTTCAACCAGTTTATCATGCTAAAGTTAGCTTCTTCTAATTTTGGAACCACTGCTTTATATACGTTTAAGTTGATTTGTGTGGTTAATTTGGAGTCATTAATGCTAATTCTCAAATTTTCACTGTATGTACCAGGTTGAATATTTTCAGGTACGGAAACTCTAATGTAAAAAGCTACTCTACCCTGTTTCAGTATACCATCATCAATTTCCCTAGTAACATCATAGACATAGAAGGGAGCCTGGCGGGTAACAAAAGACGAAACACTGTCGTAATCAAGGGTTGTAAATAGCTCTTTTCCACTGTTTTCTTCCACGCGAGCAGGAAGAAGCTGATATACTGTATAATCTAAATCCGCAATACCAGAATCATCCCAATGAACTTTCACTGGTGTATCGATGTCTACCTCCATATCAGTAAGAATCTGAAATCCTGCATTAGCACCTCTAGCAGTATCAATCTCTACGGAATCATCCTGCCTTGTAATCTCTGTATCTGGATACAACCATTCATTTTCTAAGAATATCTGTGCTTTCATTATGCATTTCCCCCTCTATTTTTCTTTACCATTTTTCGCTACCTATCACACTGTTTATATCGTCAGGAATTAGTCAAGTGAGTATTTTAGATGACTTACGACACATCAAAAGCAAATATTCTAATCTCCTCACAACCCCAGGTTTCTTCTGGAACCAACCTGATTTTAGATGCAGTCACTCCATCGAGATTAACCTTTACCAGCCTCTGATAGTTGTTATCTTCCCGGTAGATAGTCTTCCAGTCATCATCCCCATTTGATACTTCCAGGCGGAAGGATTTTATAAGGGTTTCAGGAACATTAACAGCCTTCTGGTCTATAGGTATATTGCATTTCATCGGGAATCTTTTTAAGATAGTATCAACTTCTCTCCATGTTTCCCGGTTCAAATCGTTATCAAAAACCATTCTGACCTGAGAAACTGGAACCCCACTTCCAAAGTCAAACTCCACCCAAGAGCCTAGCGGTGCAACCCAACCATTATATTCATCACCAATCGGGCGGTCATTTCCATTGACGAGTGGTTTTGCATCACCAGCAGATGAACTAAGCCTTGCATTTCTTGTCAGTTCTGGCATCTCGCGGGAGTTAAATGGTAGATAGCAATCATCTTCCATCAATGTCTGTTTCAATTCCTCTAAGCGGTTTTCATAAACACCTCTAGGTGTTAACTCATCACGGGTAGCTATGGCAGCTGCTGTTCCAATAGCCTGCCCCATAATTGCGCAGGTGGCCATAACTCGAGTAGACGAAAGAGCCGCATGAGTAGCACTAATATTTCTACCAGCGAAGAAGAGATTAGAAATATTCTTAGAATATAGAACA
>JAAZEK010000200.1 GCA_012512335.1 Clostridiales bacterium
AGGTAGCAGTCGAAGAGATTCTCAATCTAACTCAGGATCTGGATATCAATCAAAAAAAAATGCTTGATGAAGGCAACAAAATTACCATGTTAACGGGCAGAAATGTTCAGGCAGCGGCAGAGCTACTCTATATAATTTCAAACCATATAGCCCAGTCAAATATCATTACATTGCAACAGCGAAAAGAGTTGAATGATCAGCAGTCTCAATTAGCAGAAATGATATTTGAGCAAAAAAAGGCGGAGGAACGAATTCACTATTTAGAAGAACGGGTAAAAGATGAGAAGTATCCCATTGACAAAGAAAACGACTTACTTGATAAGGTACGAATGGGAGATAGGTCTGGAGCAAGAAAGATACTAAATGAGATTTTATCTGTGATTTTTCTCCGTTCAGCAGGAAACATAGAATTAATTAAAGCTCGTGCTTTAGAGTTGGTAGTTGTAATATCAAGAGCTGCTGTAGAGGGAGGCGCCAGCATGGACAAGTTACTGGGCTTCAATTACAGTTATATCTCTGAGTTAGCTTCCATGGATCGATTCGAGGACATATGTTTTTGGATTGTCAAGGTATTGGACACCTTTCTCGACACTGTATATGAATCTAGAAGTATACAAAACTCCAGTATTTTAGAGGGAGCTATTCGCATTATTCAAAATCAATACACTGAAAACTTGTCTCTGGATGATGTAGCACAGCAAGTTTTTATCAGTCCATATTATCTAAGTCATCTATTTCGCGAAGAACTGGGGGTTACCTTTCTGGAATATCTAACTCGCATACGTATGGATGAGGCCAAGCGTTTATTATCAGACCGCAGTTTGGCTATAATGGATATTTCAACTCAAGTGGGATATGAAGATCCTAATTATTTCAGTAAGGTGTTCAAGAAGAACATTGGTGTATCCCCCAATCAGTACAGGAAGTAAACAACATTAAGCTAAATCAGAAAACTTAACAAGATTCTACCTATAATCACAATAAACCTCAGAGACGGTCTATAATGCTTATGTTAAAATTATACTCAAAGAATGTAAAAGCAATTGAGGTGAAGCATTGTATGACTAATCATAATAAATCTGATGAAATGAAAGCACTAGAACGAGTAAGCTTAACACTACAACACAAGGAAGCAGATCGAATACCTGTTTATCCATTGTTAAACGGGATAAGTAGAAAGTTGGTTAACGCCAGCTACAAAGATTGGACCTTGAATGCGGATATTACAGCAGAAGCTTATTGCAAGGTAACGGAGCAATTTGGCTTGGACGCTATAGTAACTTTGACGGATTTATCCGTGGAAGCTGGGGATTTTGGCCAAGAGCTGATCTTCCCTGATAATGAAGCAGCTCATCCTAACTTCTACAATCAAATGATCAAAGGTTTAGATGATTATGCAAAAGTTGAGCCTTTGAATGTTAAAAATGCTTCTAGAATGATGGAACATGTAAAGCTATGTGATAAGCTAGTAAAAGCAAAAGGAAAAGAATATCCCATAGTTGCTTTCATATTTGGACCACTAGGCATACTTAGCATGTTGCGAGGTCAAGCGAATATTTTTATGGATATTTTAGATGATCCTGATGCAATCAAGAAAGCAATTGCAGCCATTACTCAAACTCTAAAAGATTATGTTGATGCTTTGATAGCTACGGGAGTTCATGCTATTATGGTGGACACCTTATTTGGGAGTCAATCCATCATGAGCAAGACTATGTGGAAGGAATTTGAAGGTGTTTATGTTAAAGAATTAGCCAATCATATACATCAACAAAATTGTATGGTTATGGTACATAATTGTGGAAATGGTATTTATTTTGATGCCCACATTGAGATGATGAAACCTGAGGCTATTTCCTTTTTGCATCTTCCAGATGATTGTAAAAGCAGAGAAGAATTAAAACAAAAGTATGGAGGCACTACCACACTTATTGGTCACGTAGATCCGACCTGGATTATAAGTGCTACAGAAGAAGAAGTTCGTAAAGAATGCCGAGACCAGATTGATGTGTATAAGAAAAATGGTGGTTTTATTTTGGCAACAGGTTGCGAATATCCAGCTAATGCCGATTTTCGAAATGCTGAGGTTATGGTAGAAGAAGCAAGGAATTATGGCAGATATCGTTAGCTAAATATAAACAAGAATTTACATAAAAATCACAATAAATCACAGAGACAGCTTATTACCTTAATGATAAAATTTCATCAAATAATATTTTAAAATTGAAGGAGGATGACATGTGGCAAATTTAAGAGAAATTGCAGATTTTTTAAAGGCAGGCAATGCTCCAAAGGTTAAAGAATTAGTGCAGGCGGCAGTAGATGAAGGGGTGGACCCTGTTGCAATTCTAAATGAATCCCTAATAGTTGGTATGGGCGAAATTGGAGTGTTGTTCAAAAATAATGAAGTTTATGTTCCTGAAGTACTAATAGCTGCTAGGGCTATGAAGGCTGGTATGGCCATTGTAAAACCGTTATTGGTGGAGAAGGATGTCAAAGCTGTTGGTAAGGTAGTTATTGGAACTGTAAAAGGAGACCTTCATGATATCGGTAAGAACTTGGTAGGAATGATGTTGGAAGGTGCTGGTTTTGAGGTTATAGATTTGGGAATTGATGTATCCCCTGAAAAATTTATTGATGCTATCAAAGGCACTCAAGCTGAAGGTGTTGCTATGTCAGCCTTGTTAACCACTACCATGCCAGGTATGAAAGATACAATTGAGGCATTTAAAACAGCTGGCATTAGAGACCAAGTGAAAATCATGATTGGTGGAGCGCCGGTTACCGAAAATTATTCTGATGAAATAGGTGCAGATGGCTATGCTCCAGATGCAGCATCAGCAGCTGAATTGGCTAAGGATTTAATTTTGAAATAGTTAAAATTTGTTTATACAGGGTGAACTAAACTTGAAAACTTTGCAGACTGAGATTCAACATAATGAGAATCTATTGGACTATCTGAGAGAAAAGGACTATCCTTTACCCTCACCTTGTGGAGGGAAAGGAGTATGTGGGAAATGCCAGGTTCAGGTATTGAAAGGGGAAAAGACCTTAAAAATGCCTTATCCTGGCATTCCAGGTATTTCATTGAACCAGTGGAACGATGGTTGGAGATTAGCTTGTAAGACTCTTATGTCTGAAAAATTGGAAATTGAAATACCAGAATTATGGAATACGGAAGCCAATATTCTGATCAGTGGAGAGTATGAAGTGACATTGGATCCTTGTGTGAATAAAATCTATCTGGAGTTAGCTAAACCCTCCATTGAAGATCAAGCCAGCGATGTAGACCGATTACTAAGGGATTTGGGCAGAATTAATGTCTTTGACCTTGAACTAGTGAAAAGTCTCCCGTCGATTCTGCCAAAGCAG
>JAAZEK010000201.1 GCA_012512335.1 Clostridiales bacterium
AATGAAACAAAAACCAAAAATAGGCTTAGCGTTAGGAGCAGGAGCTTCCAGAGGATTCGCTCATATTGGCGTCTTGGAAGTTCTAGAAGAAAACGGGATAAAGCCTGATTACATAGCAGGAAGTAGTATAGGGGCCATTATTGGAGCGATTTATGCTACAGGTATGCCTCCAAGAATGATGGAAGGAATAGCAGAAAATTTAAACTCCAAGCTATATGATGTGGGCTTTTCAAGAAGAGGTTTCATAAGAGGCAATAGGGTGAATGAATTGATTAAGCTGTTAACAAAGGATCAGGAATTTAAGGATTTGAGTATTCCACTTGCGGTTACAGCGGTAGACCTCATTACCAGTGAAAGAGTTATTATACAAGAAGGCAAAGTGTACCAAGGCGTTCGGGCCAGTATTTCTATACCTGGGGTTTTTCAACCAGTGGAATTAGGGGATAAGGTGCTGATTGATGGAGGTATCCTAGAGCGCGTGCCTGTTAATGTGGTTAGAAATATGGGTGCTGATATTGTGATCGGTGTGGATGTAGCATTTCGAGGTTTACATCGTCCTCCTGAAAACTTCATTGAGACAATTATTCAAACCATGGAGGTTATGGAATTAGAGATCATCAGACACACCATACCTACTGGTGATATCATTATCAAACCAGAGGTTGAGTTAACCAACCCCCTATCTCTGGATAATGTTAGTGCTACCATAGAAGCAGGAAGGGTGGCGACTAGAGCTTTGATAAATGAAATAAAAGAATTGTTGAGCAATTCTTGTCATTCCGAGTTTATTGAGGAATCTGTATAGGAAAGATCCGACCCATATGCATCAGGTTGGAAATAACTTCTGTGTAAAGTCTCTACCGCCTTGACGCGCCTTAGGATTGCTTAAGGCAAGGCTGTAGAGGTCTGTGGCTAAACTGTCATAGGCAAACATACTTTGTACTGACGAATCATATCGTTTGATATGAGCAGTTTTAGTTAGGATGGGTACCTGTGCAGTTTCCTTTAGTCTCTTCATTAGAGGCATAGCATTTTTTGAAAAGGCCAGAATGCGCAGATACTTAGGCCCTGTTACAGCATCCAGCTCTTGAAAACTTTCAGTAGTAAGGTTTAACAACCCATGAATTAAAATTCGTTGCAGTCTGGTATGAACATAACGTCGAGTTTTAACCATGGAAAGAAACTCCTCAAGGTTAGTAGCAGCCTGGGCATATTCCTTTATACGATACTCTAAACCTTCACTTACATCCATCCAGGAGGCAATTTCATCTAGACTGCTTCTACGTAAGATAGCTAGTATAAAATCTCCAAAGGAATTATTGTCAATTGGTCCCATACCATTGGCAAAGGAATTCGATAAGATATGAAAAACAGGATTGGGAACAGCTTCATTAACCTGATGAGAAAGCCCATTTTCCATAATCTCCTTACGAATAGATGTAGCACTGGCAATGCCCTTTTTAATCCTAGTACTGTTATAGGAAGTTCGTATTCGAGGCAGAGTTAGAGGAATTATATTGCTCTTACTGCTATTAAGAGCTTTTAGATATTCGACTGCTAAAATAGAGTTGCTCTTGGACAAAGCTGTTTGGATTTCAGAATCACTAATGCCTGGATTATAATCCATTACAGCCCTTTGTCTTGCGTCAGGAAAGGACAAGCCCTTTGCCAAATAAATTTTTAACAATGTCTTATACTCTTCATCCTCAACAGTTAGGATGTCTGCAATGGCTTGTAGAGGGGCTAAATCTCCTGTTTCGCTGCCGAAGCTGACATGGGTAGTTAAGCCAGTATGATTTAGCATTTGGATTCCGCCTCTAGCAAATATTTCAGCGGTTTGGACAGAATAAACAGTGGGAAGCTCCAGGACTAGATCGATTCCACAGTCTATTGCAGCTCTAGCACGATTCCATTTGTCAACTATGGCAGCCTCTCCACGTTG